>JAIOTM010000138.1 GCA_021106755.1 Candidatus Cloacimonadota bacterium
ACTGTTGGAGCAATTCCAGCTAACGCAGTTGACTGGGTATATGTGCAGCTTCGTGAAACACCAACAGGTGCCTCTGTCTTCGAAAGAAGTTACTTCGTTCAAGACGATGGCTTTGTTGTTGATGAAGCAGGCGGACCAATTGGTGGAGCTATTGCTGACGGTTCGTACTATGTTGTTGTAATGCAACGTAACCACCTTGCGGTTATGAGTGCTGTTCCTTTCTTATTCGATGGAACCGGTGCACTTGTCTGTGATCTTACGCTTCCAGATGCCTGTTACAATGGCGGAATTCCAAACGATGGTGTAAACGAGCTTGAACCGGGTATTTACGGTATGATTGCTGGTGAAACTACTGATCCGGGCTCAACCGGCGGTACGATTTCCGACCCCGACAAGGGCTTAGTCAACACCGGAAACGGCTTATCCGGTTATCAGCTTGCTGATGTCAACTTCTCGGCTACCGTAACAGACCCTGACAAGGGCTTCATTAATCTTAACAATGGAAAATCCTGTCAGGTTCCTGGTATTATTTTCGCAATCGCCGCTGGAGCAAACATCAATATCAACAGCGAAATTGTTGAAATTAATCAAAATGCAAACAAAACCTTCAAAAAGCAAGACAGCAAAGTAAACAGAAATAATAAAACCCAGCCCCGCCGCAGATAAGCGGTAGAGCTATAATTTGAAGAGAGGCGGAATATTCCGCCTCTCTTTTTTTGAAAGTGTTTCAACCCGAAAGGTATGTCGAGTCGTGAGGAACAAAGTGACAACGACTCGAAATTGAAGACCCGAAATATAAGAAGCTTAGACTCAAAGACCGTTATTTCTACTGAAGCAGTTCCAACACAGCTTCTACAGCTTTGGTGATAGCGGCTTTTACAAGGGGGGTGCATTCTTCCGAAAACGTGTCGCAATCAAGAATCTCAATTGCCAGAAAAATCATCTCTTCTGGTAGTGGCTGATTATGTGATTCCATGATTTTTATCGCTTCAAACAAACCTACATCATGAGGGTTGTTGTAATGCAGAGTTCCTTCAAGTTGCTCCCTTGTAAGGCGATGAATTGTACCGGGAGGTGCTTTTCCGGTGATAATGGAATCTACAAGAATGAGACGCTGGAATCCGACCATTTCGTCCACAACCCGAAAACCTGACGCAACTGTTTCAGAAATATGTGCTTCTGGTACCAGTTTCTGTACTTCGCGGACAACGAAAATTCCCACTCCGTCGTCAGACAGGATGGGATTTCCGAGTCCTAAAACCAGGGTATTATCTATCACTATGAATAATTAATCTCTTGTAAGCTTTTTTACTAACTCGCCGTCTTTTGAGCGTACTACAACTGCCAACGGAGTTTTACCCGGAAAGGAGTGAGTCGCACATGCCATACACGGGTCGTAGGGGCGAAACGCCATCTCCACCATGTTGAGTATCTCATCGTTGACTATACCGTCTTTAATGAGGCATTTAGCGGCTTTGGCGATAGACATAGACATCGCCGCTGAGTTGTTGACTGTGGCAACTATCAGATTAGCTTCTTCCATAATGCCATTGGCATCTGTCTTGTAATGGTGAATCAGTGTACCTCGGGCAGCTTCTGTAACTCCAACGCCTTCGGTAGGAATAGAAGTAGGAATTTCTCTGATTTTCGGATCGGTAATTGCCTTGTTTTCTAACAATTCAACCATCTGCTCTGCGGCTTGCATTACTTCTATCAACCTTGCCCAATGGAACGCCAGAGTAAAGTGAGTGGGTTTTCCACCGAGAATATCGTACATTCTTTCGTATTCCGCCTGAGCAAGCGGAGTTGCCATGCCATCTGCCACATTGAGTCGGGAAAGAGGAGCGACCCTGTAAATGCTGCTGTCAATTCCATCGTTGAAACCTTGCCATCCAATTTTTTTCAGGAATGGAAACTTCATATAGCTCCAGGATTCAACGTGTTCAGCAATATGATTAAGGTAGTCGGCAGGAGCGAATTTTGCGAACTCTTTTCCGTTTGGATCGACAACCCGAATGTCTCCATCATAGAAATCGACTTTGTTATTTTTATCAACCAGACCCATGTAGTAGGTTTCATGTTTGAAGATGTCCCCTGTAACAAGTTCGACATAGGCTTTGTTTCCCAGAACAACCTGATTAAATATATCAATTGCCATCTTTGAGAACTCAACAGTTTCTTTCGCCCAGCCCAGATATTCTAATCTTTTTTCTTCGGTAAGAGCTTTAGAAACACCACCGGGAAGACCACCCACAGGATGAATGATTCTGCCGAACAATTCCTGAACAATTGTACGCGTTTTCCGCCGTATTTCGATAACTTTGCCACCTATTTCCAGTCCCACTTTAGCGATAACACCAAGGATATTGCGTTCACCCGCAGGTGCGCCGGGGGTAACAACGAAATCGGGGCCGCCGAGAAAGAAAAAGTGAAGAACGTGGTCTTCAAATATATAGGCATTGTAAACCAGTTTACGAATCATTTCTCCCGTGGGAGTCGGTTTAATCCCGTAAACAGCGTCCACAGTCTTTGTTGAAGCCATGTGATGTGCCATAGGACATACTCCGCAGATACGTGAAGTAATTCGCGGCATTTCTTCGACGGGGCGACCTATAGCGAATTGTTCAAATCCTTTAAGTTCAGGGATTTGCAAATACGCGTTAGCTACGTTTCCTTCTTCATTAAGGAATATCTCAATTCTGCCGTGACCTTCTAATCTGGTAATGGGGTCTATGGATATTTTTTTCATAGGGTTACTCCTGGGGTTCACTTGGCATTCTGCGGCGTTTCAAGAGTGATTTCGCCAGGGTAAAGCGGTAGAAAGTTCCACCAGGATCGACAATGCTGTCCATCAGTTTGGTTACCTGCTCCTCGGTCATTTCTTCTTCGCCTTCCAGCCCAACGAGTGATGCTAAGGCTGCTATCATTTTCGCTCCCACATCTCTTACTTCGGGAGTGGGACCATAACAACCACGACAGGGCATATTCGCCAGAACACAGCGACCTTCGCCTTCGGGGGTGCAACCGCTTCGTGTAACAGGACCCATGCAGATAATTCCCTGAGCGAGAAGGCATTTCTCAGGATCAACCTCAATCTGCGAGACCCTGTAGATTTTTTCTAAGGAGAGATTCTCAGGCTTGGAATCGTTGCGGGTACAGGTTTCGCACAAGGCTTTATTAGGAGCCAGTACAGACCCCTTGGGGGGCAAGTCCCCGGAAAGGAGCGTGTTAATGGCATTTAATGTTAAGTAAGGCGCGGGTGAGCATCCGGGAAGATAATAATCCACATCAATAACATCATCAAGTGTTTTTACGGTGTTAAAGAAAACGGGCAACTCCAGCTCTCCTTCCGGCACTTTCGATTTGGGTAGAGGAACGACTTTTCCCGGATTATCTGTTGATGGACATTTATCTAAGTAAGATGAGCGGAATATCGTCTCCTTGTCCCAGAAGTTGGCAAGACCGGGGATTCCTCCCACCTGGGCACAGGCACCAAAAGCAATTATTATTTGAGCCTTACGGCGTAGCAGTTCACACATCTCTAATTGCTCGCTGGTGCGAACAGCTCCGTTAATAAACGCGATAGCAATCTCACCGTCTTCCATTTTTCGTACAGCTTCCGTTTTAAAGTCCATAGCACAAGGCCAGAACACAATTTCGACCGCTTCCACCACCTTCAGAAGGTCGAACTCCAAATCGATAATCGCTTCTTCGCAACCACCGCAGGACGCACACCAATAAAAGGCGACTTTGGGTTTTGGTTTACTCGGCATCTATTCCTCCAGTACCTAATCGTTGATGTTTACTTTGGGTAGGGGACCCAGTTTGCGGATTTTTTCGGTAAAATCCGTCATCGCTTTCTGGAACTTGTTACCTTCGCTGGCAGAAATCCACTCTAAGTGAAAACGCTCTGTTTCTATTCCCATCTGTTCTAAGTATTTTTTCAGAACCAGCACCCGTCGTTTGGTTTTGTAATTACCACTTTGGTAATGGCAGTCTCC
>JAIOTM010000439.1 GCA_021106755.1 Candidatus Cloacimonadota bacterium
GAGGAATACTCCGAGCGGTACAGAAAACTGGTGGAGAGACTTCGTTCTGATAAGGAGGAAGGCAAATGAGAAATGAAATACGTTTAAGTGGTAGTGGTGGTCAGGGACTTATTACAGCGGGGGTTATTCTGGCGAAAGCCGCCTTGCTTGACGGTAATCTGGTAACTCAAACCCAGAGCTACGGACCAGAATCACGCGGTGGAGCCAGTCGGGCAGATGTACTCATCAGCGATGAAGATGTCTATTTCCCCGAAGCGGTAAATCTTGATGTGCTGATGGTCCTGACCCAGAAAGCATGCGATAAATACCTCTACGATATGAAAGACACTGGTATTCTGATTGCAGACAATACGCAGGTGAAAAATATCTCGCTCACCAGTCACAATATTTACGAGATGCCAGTTACCGAAATTGCTACCGAAAAACTTGGAACAGTTTTGCCAACCAATATCTTATCTCTCTCTTACTTAGTTAAGATAACCGGAATTGTTACACCGGAATCTCTACGTAAAGCGATTCGAGACACTGTTAAACCAGCTTATGTGGAGTTGAACCTCAAAGCGATGAAGCTTGGAATGAAATTAGCGGAAAAAAGTCAGCAGGAAACCGAAAGGTGATTGAAAAAATCAGTCATATAGGTATAGCCGTCAAAGACCTTGACGCGGCTATCGAATTCTATAAGACGATGGGGCTTGAAGTAGAAGCTACCGAGGAAGTTCCATCCCAAAAAGTAAAAGTGGCTTTTATTCCGGTAGGTGATGTTCGTATTGAATTACTCGCCGCCACCTCAGAAGATAGCGCGATAGCTAAATTGAATGAGAAGAGGGGAGAGGGTATCCAGCACTTAGCACTAAAGGTCGATAATCTTAAGCAGGAGCTATCAGAAACAGCCGAAAAAGGCATTCGTCTCATTGATAAAGTACCGAGACCAGGTGCTCACGGTGCGGATATCGCCTTCTTGCATCCCAAATCTACTTTTGGTGTGCTTCTGGAACTCTGTCAGGAAAAAAAGAATCATAGCTGATAATCCCAGATTATGCTGAATGGTGTTATGACATAGATGATGATGAAAAGTGGTTATATTTTATAGGATAACACGGAGGATGAATGGAAACTGACGAAAAAATAGTCAGCCTGAGAAAAAAACGTGAAGAGGCTATGCTGGGTGGTGGGCAAAAGCGCATCGACGCACAGCATGAAAAAGGTAAATTAACTGCCAGGGAACGGATTAAAGCACTCGTTGACCCAGACAGCTTTGAAGAATTCGATATGTTTGTAACTCACCAATGCACCAGTTTTGGTATGGAGAAAAACAAGATTGTCGGAGACGGAGTTATTACCGGTTGTGCTACTATCGACAAGCGGGTTGTCTTTATTTTTGCTCAGGATTTCACCGTGTTTGGTGGCTCGCTGTCCAAAGCCTACGCGGATAAAATCTGCAAAGTTATGGAAATGGCGATGAAAACAGGTGCACCGCTTATCGGTCTGAATGATTCCGGTGGGGCACGTATCCAGGAGGGAGTTGACGCTCTTGCCGGCTACGCCGAGATTTTCTGGCGCAATGTTCAGGCTTCAGGAGTAATTCCGCAGATTTCAGCGATAATGGGACCTTGTGCAGGTGGGGCGGTCTATTCTCCGGCAATCACCGATTTCATTATTATGGATAAAAAAACGAGTTACATGTTTGTAACTGGACCTAAAGTAGTAAAAACGGTTTTGAACGAGGATATCAGTACTCAGGATTTGGGTGGTCCGGTTGTGCATACAAGCAAAAGTGGTGTCGCGCATTTCATTACTGATGACGAAGAAGAAACGATTATGCTGATTCGCAAGCTTATCAGCTACCTCCCTTCCAACAACATGGAAGACCCTCCCTACGATGCGACTACAGACCCTATTGACAGAAAAGTGACTGACCTTAACGATATTATTCCGGCAAATCCAAACAAACCATACGATATACTGGAAGTAATCCACGCGATTTCAGACGATGGGGAGTTTTTAGAAGTAGCCCGGAATTTCGCTCAGAATATTGTGGTCGGGTTTGCCAGAATGAACGGCTACAGCGTGGGGATTGTCGCCAATCAGCCAAAAGTGCTGGCAGGTGTTCTTGATATCAATGCCTCTACTAAAGCAGCACGGTTCATCCGTTTCTGCGATGCGTTTAACATCCCTCTTCTCGTGCTGGAAGATGTTCCGGGATTTTTACCCGGCTCTAATCAGGAACATAACGGAATAATCCGTCACGGAGCAAAGTTATTGTATGCTTTTGCTGAAGCGACCGTTCCCAAAATCACAGTTATCATCCGTAAAGCCTATGGAGGCGCGTATTGCGTGATGAACAGTCGCCACATGCGGGCGGATATGGTATATGCCTGGCCTACGGCAGAAATTGCTGTAATGGGCCCCAAGGGCGCGGTAGAAATTATCTTCCGAAAAGATGCAAAGAAAGCTGCTGACCCGCAAGCAGTACTTACGGAGAAAGAGCAGGAATACAAAGACAATTTCGCCAATCCATACAATGCCGCTGAAAAAGGTTATATAGACGATATTATTGAGCCTTCCGAAACCAGATTCCGTATTATCAGGGCATTTGAGATGCTTGCCAATAAAAAAGCCCATAACCCGCCGAAAAAGCACGGCAATATCCCTCTATAATATCATGAAAAGTACTATCGCACTATTTTTTCTGCTGATTGCAGGATCGCTGTTGATGTCGGATTCCATTAACGGAAACTGGGACGAAACAACTTCACTCATTGATATTGCCGAGAAGACAGGTATTCCGGTAAAATCGTTGATTAAGAATCTTGATTTGGATAAAGAGTACTGGGCGTCCCGTAATGACAGAAGTTTTCTCATCAAGACTCCCACGGATTTCGGGAAAACAAAAATTGATGTGCAACAAGCCATAGAGCTTTTTGCTGAGAACAATGTCAGCTTTATTACAGGCATAACTATTATCGGAATGCTGGTTGTGTTCGTGAGTCTGATAGCTATCGGCATCATCATTCAGCAACTCAAGCACCTCAATCGAAAGAAAAAGCCAGAGAAAGTTACGGTGACAACCTCTGTAGGAAAAATCACCGTACCGGAACCTGACGTAAGCACCAATGCCATTGTTGCGGTTATTACCGCGCTACACATACACGTTAAAGAAGTGCGGGATAAGAAGAAGCTATTACTAACCTGGAACCGGGGTCCCGTTTCAATGTGGAAAGCTTCCAACCATGTGCATCTTTTGAACCGGGAAAGCAGAAGGAGTACCCGATGAAGAGCTATAAAATGAAAATAAATGGGCAGAACTACGACGCTAAAATCGTATCATACGATGGTGTTACCGCTCAGGTTAATGTTAACGGGGTCGATTTTTATGTCGAACTTCAGGACTCTGAGACTGTATCAACACCCAAGTTGGTTAGGGCGGAACGAACCGCGCCAGATGTTGGTCAAATATCATCGAAGCAACCTGTAACGGGAACTTCCGGTAATGTTGTTGCTCCAATTCCCGGATTGATAATAGATATTAAAGCGAAGCTCAAAGATGTTATCAAAGCGGGAGATACAGTTGTTATTCTGGAAGCGATGAAAATGGAATCTGAGATTGCCGCTCCCATTGATGGCACGATTGTACAGATTAACAATAAAGTCAACGATTCGGTGCAGGAAGGGGATGTTATGGTAGTAATTCAGGGAATGAATGAACCCAAGGCTAAACCTGTTAAAATTAATGCTACACCTCAGCCATCGGTACGCCCGGCTTCAACGCCGCAACCAGTGCCACAGGCTACGGGAGGAACAATAGTAGCGCCAATGCCCGGAACGGTGCTGGAAATAAAAGTCGCGATTGGGGATATGGTGCAACCGGATGATATAGTAATTATATTAGAAGCAATGAAAATGGAAACGGAAATAAACGCCAATGTAGCCGGGAAGGTTAAAAATATTCGGGTCAGCAAAGGAGATTCTGTTCAGGAAGGCGATGTTCTCATTGACCTTGGAGTTTAGCACATGCAGGAATTAATAAATTTCTTCAGTACAACCGCATTCGCTCAAATAAATTTCAGCTATTTTATTATGATTGTAATAGGTCTGATTTTCATCTATCTTGGAATCGCCAAAGATTACGAACCACTACTATTAGTGCCGATAGGTTTCGGCATTGTACTTGGCAATATTCCCGGCACTATGGGAGTTTATCACGAAGGTTCGGTACTCAATCAGCTTTACTTTGGCGTAAAATTCGGACTTTATCCACCGCTGATATTTCTTGGTATTGGCGCGATGACAGATTTTTCTACCCTGATAGCCAATCCTAAACTTATACTCCTCGGCGCGGCAGCTCAGTTTGGAATTTTTGCTACTTTTATTGGCGCAATCTGGCTGGGTTTCAGTGTTTGCGAAGCCGGAGCGATTGGAATTATTGGCGGAGCTGATGGACCTACATCAATTTTCTTATCGTCTCAGCTTGCTCCGCACCTCGTAGGTCCCATAGCAATAGCCGCTTATTCTTATATGGCGTTAGTGCCTGTTATTCAGCCGCCAATTATGCGGTTATTAACAACTAAGAAAGAGCGCATCATCAAGATGAAAACTCCCCGACTGGTTAGTAAACGTGAGAAAATTATATTCCCTATTGTGGGTGCGATTGTAACAATCTTCATTGCTCCGGGTGCGTCGGCTCTGCTTGGAATGCTCTTTCTCGGCAACATCTTAAAAGAAAGCGGCGTAACAGACAGGCTCTCGCGCACTGCCAGCAATGCCCTTATCGATATCGTAACAATTGTTCTTGGTCTTGCG
>JAIOTM010000257.1 GCA_021106755.1 Candidatus Cloacimonadota bacterium
TGTTTTTCTGGCGAAGCTGATATTTTTCTGGATGCTGGTGCTACTGTTGGGGTACATGCCAACGTTCTTCCGCAGAACAATATCGGGCAGATTGACTACCATTTCGCGATTGAGTCGTCAGACGGAACAAACACAACAATATCCAATTTCCGGTTTATTACCAGCGATGTTGATGTTCTGATTGTTGAAGATACTCACGATGAAACACTTGTTCCTTTCTACACAGACGCTCTTACAGCCCAGACTAAAACATTTGGCGTTTGGGACAGAACTATTGAAGAGATAAATACTAACGTGTTTCCGGTTATCTTCTGGTTTACCGGAATTGATTTGCCATCTCTTGATGCTGGAGACAGGACATTCCTTGATACTTACGTTAACGATGGCGGCAAACTGCTGGTAACAGGCGAAAATATTGCTGCTGACCTTGCGGAAAGTGCAACCAACAGCGATGTGAATTTTCTGAATAATGTACTCAAAGCAAGTTTTGACGGAGACCATTCCGGCACATTTAACTTAGAAGGAATTTCGGGAGTCGAAATTGGTGAATCATTTATGCTTACCCTCAACGGGGGAGATGGAGCCGACAACCAAACCTCACCAGATGAAATAGCACCGTATGATGCCATTATCGACATTGTTTTCTCATACGAAGCTGTTAGAGGCGGTGCGGCTGTCAAGAGCGTTGTCGGAAGCGGTAAGGTTGTCTTTTTCGCCTTTGGTTTTGAAGCAATTAACGCTGTTGCCGATCGAAATGCTTTAATCGGTAGTATTTATGACTGGCTTGTGTTACCAGTAGCGAACAATGACACAGCTATGCCAGTTGTTAGTTTGCAACTTGGGCAGAATTACCCGAATCCGTTTAATCCGGTAACACAGATTGAGTACTCAATTAAATCTGCTGAGAATGCTGTAATTGATATATACAACATTGCCGGACAGAAGGTTCGTAGTTTCGATAATCTTGAAGCTGGCATACATTCGATTACGTGGAATGGTATATCAGATACAGGTACCGAAGTTACATCCGGTGTATATTTCTATAGATTAAAAACATCAGAAAAAACTGAAACCAGGAAAATGTTGTTGTTGAAATAAGAAGAAATTCTTTCCTCTTCAAAGCCCCTCTCTTAGTGAAAGAGAGGGGCTTGGGGGTTTGGGTGAGGTGGTTGGTAAACCAACCATTGAGTCTTAAACAGAGTTTCTTAATCCAAAAGAAGCCTTCTTTTACCCACCTGATAAGGTGGATTAGACGAAGAAGCGATTAAGGCAGTTCGAAAATGGGAATTCACTCCAGCTACTTCTGGTGGTCAATCGATTGCCTGTTGGTTACAGGTTTCAATTGACTTCAGATTTGACTTCGATAGTGTAGATTTCGAAAATACTGTCTATGTAAAAAGTGGACATTCTGAGCGGATAAATAGCTTTTACATTAGTACCTACGAAGTAACAGTTGCAGAATTCAGGAAATTTGTGGATGCCACAGGATACACAACAGATGCACAAAAGAAAGGCTTCAGTTGGATATATAATGGTAATTGGGAAAAAAGAAATGGTGTTACATGGAAATGTGATGTGGAGGGCAATATCCGAAAGAAAAGTGCTTTTAATCATCCAGTAATCCATGTTAGCTGGAATGATGCTTCAGCTTACTGCAAATGGGCAGGTGGTCGGTTGCCTACTGAAGCAGAGTGGAAGCAGGCGGCTTGTGGAGGTAACAAGAGTAAAAAATTTTCATATTCGGGCAGTAATGATATCGGCAATGTAGCCTGGTATAGTAGTAATTCCGGCAATAGAACTCATCCCGTTGGTAGTAAAGGTTCTAATGAGCTTGGAATACATGATATGAGTGGCAATGTTCTAGAATGGTGCCAGAATATGTATGATTCATTGGGCGGCTTCAACCGTGTAGTGCTGGGTGGTTGCTGGAACGATTATGACAAGGATTGTCGGGTTGCCTCTCGTAGCTTTGACAGTCAAAATGGGGGTGGCAGTGCTATTGGCTTCCGTCTGGTCTGGAAAGCGGAGTAGATACATCTTAATTGAATTAAAAGATTAAAATATTGGAGGAATTATGCGTCAAAAACTATTTTTTTGCAGTGTAATAATGTTTGTAATGTTCAACCTTATGGCTTTAAATGAATTTGAAGTAATCTTTATCACAATAAACCCGTCTGCCACAAGTGTATCCTTTGGAAATCAGTCCGGTACTGCCGATATCTGGAACAGAAATCCCTTAGATGTATGGAGTAATCCGGCTAAATTAGGGTATCATAAAGGAATTAGTTTTGGCTATTCAAATGATAAATGGTTTGATGATGTTCCGGGAATTGATGACATAACAATCAAATCTTCTTATGTTTCTTATGGCTGGAATGGGATTGGTATTATGGTACCTATGATGAATTCCTTTGTAAACTTTGGCACTACTCTTGATTACGGCGAGCAGGAGCAAACAAATGAAAACGGTGAGGATTTAGGTACATTCAACTCTTTTGAAAGTTGTTCCGAATTTGCAGTTGGGATAAATATTTTAGAGTTTATCGAGTATAAGAATAAAGGAAACCTGCCAGACGATTTATCGGCTTTCAGGGGAATAGCAGAGCTGTCATTGGGTTATAACTACAGCTATATTTATAGTGATCTGGAACCAACATATATTGTAGAATCTCATAAGACTAATTATCAGATAGGGAAATCGCACTTTCATGGTTTTGGTATGATTCAATCTTTCTCGCCACTATATGGTTCAGATATCAAACAAATAAAACTTGGTTTCACAGTTGGGGTTTATTGGCTCAATTATACACGTACAAATATTTCACATATCAAAGCAAGACTGGCGGACCCTGTACCGTATGGAACAAGAACAGCCATTTCTGGAAAAGTATCTGTTGATATGGCTGAATATCTGAAAATAATGAACTTAAATTCTGATACGATTGAATCTATTACATCATTCAGTAAAAAGCTATTTTCTTTTTATGCCAGTTATGACAGAGAAAAATTGGGTAATAACGCTCATGACTTCGGCTACGGATATGAAGTCGCGTTTTTTGATATAATTAGTCTCAGACAAGGAAAATACACAGATAAAGACGGACGAATAGAAGGCAATACAAAAGGTTATGGTATAAATCTAAGATATAAGGATATAGTTCATCTTCAATATAACTACGTGGAATTCCCCGGAGGTGAATTACAAGCAGTACAAGATAAAAGCGATTTCATGATTAATCTGAATCTTATTAACTAATCTTTCCGACTTGCGTAACCATCGTTAGAAAAAGCATATAGCAATTGTGGCGTTTTGGGTTATGTTTTCTATATGTAGTATTCGCAATACAATACGCATATCATGCTACTTTGATATAA
>JAIOTM010000271.1 GCA_021106755.1 Candidatus Cloacimonadota bacterium
GGACTGGATGTGGTGACATCAGCAATACCGTACTCGGCATCAATAAGGTAACTCTGGCTTGATGGATCAGATTGAACAGGAGAAGTGCTTGCATCCAGCACAGCACTGGTTGGACTGGCAGTGGTAACATCGGCGATACCGTACTCGGTATCTATCAGGTAACTCTGACTCGATGGATCAGATTGGACAGGAGAAGTGCTTGCATCAAGAACCGCACTGGTCGGTGAGTTTAGACTGTTATTCAGCACCGTGAACTCTGAGTCTGTTATCTCGCACTCGGTGGCATATGCCGGTGCTGCCAAAAACAGGCATAAGAGCATTGCGATCAGTACCAAGAAGGTACTGCAAGTGGTTTTCAACATCTACGCCATCCAAATCCTTGTTAGGTGAATCAACTGAGTCACTATCCCGATTGGTAAAGGATAGCGACAGCAGATTTTAGCACACTTTTACAACTACTATAATCGTGTGAAGTTATATATATCGTATGGCGTGCGTCCCTTGCCATGTCTGTAATATCTCTGTAGTATCGAGCATATTCGTACAATCCACTCCCGTAGCCGGGTGTTGTAGATTTGCCGAAAACATATTCACCATCCATCTTGATGCTTCCAGATGCATAATAACCGCTGGAGCTAGTGGCACTGGGATCATACAAATACGCTGTCCATGTATGATTCGCCGCGTACAATGTTGGTGCAGATGGTATTAGAAAACGATACGTCTCGCCCTGGTCTCCCGTAACCATTCTCCCACCGATCAACAACCTATCGGCAGCAGGATACTTGTAGCTGTAGTAATTCACTCCATTCTTGTCATAATCTATACCAACCCGGTCTGTTATGCGCCAGATGGCTTTGCCGATGGTAGTATCGGATGGATTCGAGCCCGAGTTAGCATCATTCCATAAGACAATGTCACCGATGTTCTGATCGTTTGTGAGCCACGCCACGATCCAGCCGTCACTCTTCACCCGGACAGAAACATTGGAGGCGAATAGAATATCTGTATAAGTGTCGTCCCTGCGCTCGTAGTCCTGAATATAGCCCACCTTTCTGCCATCTGGATGATCACACCACATCTGAAGCTTCCCTTCAACATACTGACCTGTTGACTCTGTCACATAGTCGAACTCCTGTATCGCCTGCGAGAGATCAATCTCTGTACCAGTGTCGTAGTAACCCATCACAAGGATGTTTGACGTGTCGATCTGATCGCCTGCCGCTCCTGTGCCAGCAAGCATAAGGGCAGTTAGTACGGCGCAGCCCAATAGAACAATTTGTTTCATTATTATCCTCCTATAACTTCTTCTGGTGGTTCCTCAAGATTGAAAATCAATGAGAAATCATTATTAGCGGGGGTGGTCGTGTTTCCCGCTTGTTCTGATGTATTCACGGCAGCATTGGTGGCGTTCGTCTGGGCGTCTGTGGTATTATCGACTGTCCGGATGCTCTGTTCGGTGCATCCGGATATTGCCAGTCCAATGAGCACAGTCGCCATCAACAGAATCTTCCTCGTCATGTTATACCTGCCGCCGGTCTGGTGACTTGGACGGAATTATAACATATAAACCTTTCTGCGCATGATCATCTACCAGCCGCCGCCTGCCGGATCATCAGCGCGTCGAGCGAGGTGACACGACCATCATCGTTTACGTCTGCGAGGGGGTTGTATTCGCCGCTGGCTGCGATTTCGAGTGCGATCGCGGCGTCTGAAAGGGTGAGGATGCCATCAGAGTTGAGGTCGCCTTTATAAACAGCGGATCGGACAAATTGGAAGCTGGTACTATTTTCATTTCCAAATACATCATCAGCATATATTGTGATATTATGGGTGCTGCCCTCTGTTAAATAAGATATATCAATGTCGTATGGCTCATACAAAGACGTGTTAATGCCGTTATCGAGAGAATAATGGACATTATCTACATACGGACTTGAAAATGTTAGATGAATCACTTCAGGTTCGATTTCGTATTCTATTATAATGTCCGATACGTCTTCATACATTGTTACAGTTTTATAGTTGGAGTTCACGGTAATCATGCCCAGCTCTGCCTCTGCATAGATAATTGTCAAGCCCGAGGGCATATCATCCGTATCGATTGTCGTGTTTATGAACCTGCTTTCATGTCCTGATAATGTCAAATCGCTTAGATTAATTCTGCTAACATTCTCGGTCTCAATTACCAAGTCTGGGCTTACGACAGTCGCACTGCCACCGAGATTTGTTACAAGAATTGATAGGTTGAGTGAACTTCCCACGGCAGTGGAATTGACCGAGGTTTCTAAGGACATATTTATCAGGCTATCCACTACTGAAATACTGGTCAGTGTCTCATCAAGGAGAGCACCGCTATCGTATAACTTGACATCAACATCATGCGAACCCGCAGTTAGCATACTGGTATCTACAGCAAAAGCATCTGAGCCTGTTGATTGCTGGGCCATTGGACCAAAACCGTCAACGGTCACATTGATCAGGGCGGAACCCGTGCAGTTTATGGTTATCTTTGCAACATCGCCCGTCACATACAGCCTTTTGTCAGTCGAGACGCCATCTATCGAGGCAATCCTATCTCTTTCCGATGTGCTTATCGTGAAGTTGTTGTAGAATATGACTGTACCGTTATCCGGATAATACTGGAATGGGAAGATATCTATTACAACCGTCATATTGCCGTCCACGTTCTCAAAAACACTCCACTGAACGGGTTCTTTCATGTACGCAGTAAGATTTAGTGGGTAGTACTCATAAAGTGAGCCACTAAAACTATAATATCCTGGCACTACTGTGATGTTATATTGACCGATGACAGATTGATTTTTAGTAGTATAGGTTATTTGGTTCAGTGTTTTACCACTTGGCAAA
>JAIOTM010000250.1 GCA_021106755.1 Candidatus Cloacimonadota bacterium
ATATTTACTGCTACCTTCCTTTTGTTGCTTTAATTCACTAATCCCTTTGTTGCCCGCACCGGATACAGACTGGTAAGTGCTTACAATAACCTTATTCAGTCCAAATTCTACCGCGAGCGGATGCAGAGCCAGCACCATCTGAATTGTAGAGCAGTTGGGATTAGCAACAATACCCCTATAGTTTAGAAGCAATTCTCCGTTTATTTCCGGTACAATTAGCGGGATTCGTGGGTCGCTCCGAAAGGCGGATGAATTATCAATGATTGTGTTCCCTGCCTGGGCGGCTATGGGAGCGAATTCCTTTGCAACCAAAGCACCAGCGGACATTAGTATGTAATCATAATGTTCTTTCATTGTGCTTATTGAAAGCTCCTGAACAGGATATTCAATATTATTGAAAGTGATTTTTCTATTCGCAGATTTTTCTGATGCGAAAAGAGCAAGCTCGCTAATCAGGACGCGTTCCTCTTCCAGAGTTTGCAGCATCATTCTTCCGACTGTACCAGTAGCCCCGACTATTGCAATTTTCATATAAACCTCGGATAATACCATAGTAATTCAGACTCTTCTTATTCTCTTAACAGTGCGTGTCCAGAAAAAAAAGTGCAACAATATCTGGCGGGTTGCGAAAATCACTTGACATCGAAAACAGATAGTATCCTTTTTTCCCAATTATCAAAACTCCCCAGCAAGGATGAATTATGAACATTCACGAGTTTCAGGCAAAAGAACTATTCCGCAAGTATCAAATCCCTGTTCTTTCCGGCAGAATGGTAACGAAAGCTGAAGATGCCCGCTCCGTCGCGAAAAAAATTGGTGGCAACGTCTGGGTTATTAAGGCGCAGATTCATGCCGGAGGTAGAGGGAAAGGTGGCGGAGTAAAGCTTGCCCGGTCGTTAGACGAAGTAGAGGCTATCACTACCGAGATTCTGGGTATGAACCTCATTACCCATCAGACAGGGGCAGAGGGTAAGATTGTCAGGAAAGTTTACATTGAAGCCGGAGCCGATATTGTCAGGGAGTACTATCTCGGTCTGGTTTTAGACAGAACCACCGAGAAATCTGTATTCATAGCATCTACCGAAGGTGGAGTTGAAATTGAAAAAGTAGCGGCAGAGGCTCCTGAGAAGATTGTAAAAGTCGGTATTGATTCTTTAACCGGATTCCAACCACATCATGCCCGTATGCTTGGTTTTCAGCTTGGATTAGATAAAGCACAACTCAAATCCTTAGGGAAGTTTGCTGCCGGGCTATATAAATTATATCTTGAGACAGACTGTAGTCTGGCGGAGATTAATCCTCTTATTCTTACGGATTCAGGAGAGTTCATTGCTCTGGATGCCAAGATGAATTTTGACGATAACGCCCTCTTCCGGCATCAGGATATTCTCGCAATGCGTGATTTTGATGAAGAAGAACCAACCGAACTCGAAGCTGGCAAGTATGGGCTTAGCTACGTGAAGTTAGACGGAAATGTCGGCTGTATGGTCAACGGAGCCGGGCTTGCTATGTCAACAATGGATATTATCAAGCATGAAGGTGGTGAACCAGCTAATTTTCTGGACGTTGGCGGCGGTGCCAATGCCGAAACAGTTGCCAAAGGATTTGAACTGATACTGGCTGATAAAAACGTAAAGGCTATATTTGTTAACATCTTTGGTGGAATTGTTCGATGCGACAGAATCGCTAACGGTATTCTCGAAGCAACCGGCAAAACAAAGGTGGATGTTCCCCTGATTGTCAGATTAGACGGTACAAACGCGGTAGAGGCGGCGAAGATTCTTCGCGAAGCCAATATCCAGAATATCATTACTGCCAGCGATCTGGCTGACGGTGCCAGAAAAGCTGTTGCCGCGGCTCACGGAAAATAGGGAGCGTTTATGAGCATACTAATCAATAAAGATTCAAAGGTGATTGTACAAGGATTCACTGGTAAGGAAGGTACTTTCCATGCCAGACAGTGTATAGAGTACGGAACAAAAATTGTGGGTGGAGTTACTCCCGGCAAAGGTGAGCAAATCCATCTTGGTTTACCGGTTTTCAACACGGTTGTGCAAGCTGTTAAAGCCACTGGTGCCACGGTTTCGTTGATATTCGTGCCATCCGCATTTGCCGCCGACGCGGTGATGGAAGCCGCCAACGGTGGTATCAAAATAATTGTATGTATTACCGAAGGAATCCCTGTTAAGGATATGATGATTGCCAAGAAGCTTGTGCAACAGCGAGATGTGGTTCTTATTGGACCAAACTGCCCCGGTATTATCACAGCCGAAGAAGCCAAAATCGGTATCATGCCCGGCTTTATTTTCAAGAAGGGCAACGTTGGTGTTATCTCCAAATCGGGCACCCTGACCTACGAAGCGGCAAATCAGGTTGTGCAGGCAGGTCTGGGCATTACAACCGCGATTGGAATAGGCGGTGACCCGATAATCGGTACTTCTTTTATAGACCTGCTGACAATGTTTGAAGCGGATCCTGAGACAAAAGCGATTGTAATGATTGGTGAGATTGGAGGTGATTTGGAAATTCAGGCGGCGGAGTTTATACAGAACAATGTTACTAAGCCAGTTATTGCCTTTATCGCTGGTCAAACCGCTCCAAAAGGCAAGCGGATGGGACACGCGGGAGCAATTATAGCAGGTAGCAAAGGCACGGCTCAGGAAAAGATGGCGGCATTGAAAAAAGCGGGAGCAATTGTAGTCGAATCACCAGCATTAATCGGCGTTAAAGCGAGCGAAGCACTCGCTCAAATAACTGATAAAGACAAAGAAAATGAATTGGAAACTAGTGTCATGTCAAGCATCAGGTGACGGTTTTTCTTTGTGGCAATCCGCAAGCCAGTCCCTGTGCGGGTCTGTAGGTGGTTGCCCATTTATCCCGTTGTTTGATTAGCAAGGGAGGTACCCACAAGGGGCACCCCTACAAGATTGCAGGAGTAAAAGTGTGTGTACATCTAAGAACCTGGATGTCAATTTAGGCTTGACATAACATTATAAAAGCAGATTGCGTGTAGTTTCGATAATTGGTAAATGGTAAATTATAAAACAGGAGGTAGAATGCGAGACATTCATATCAACGAAATCATTCCGGCAATAAAAAAACTCTGCATCGACGCGAATTACTATATAGGCGAAGATGTGCTGACAAAAATCCGCGAGTACAGGGAGATAGAAGAGTCTCCAACAGCTTGCGAAGTACTCGACATCATGTTGGCAAACTACGAAATGGCGGCAAAAGAGAAAATGCCTTCCTGTCAGGATACTGGTATAGCCGTTGTATTTGTGGAAATCGGACAAGACGCGCATATCGTTGGCGGCGACTTCTATGAAGCTATCAACGAAGGGGTTCGTCAGGGTTACAAAGACGGATATTTGCGTAAATCAATGGTCAGCGATCCAATTATTGACCGGAAAAATACCACTGACAACACTCCCGCCCTTATTTATACCGACATTGTTCCCGGAGACAAACTTTCGCTAACTGTAGCTCCCAAAGGCGGCGGCTCTGAGAATATGAGCGAAGTTCGGATGATGAAAGCTGCGGATGGAATTGAAGGTGTAATAGACTTTGTTGTCGAGCGTATCCGCAAATCCGGCGGAAACCCATGTCCACCAGTTGTTATTGGTGTCGGGTTAGGCGGAAACTTTGAGCAAAGTGCCCTACTTGCAAAGAAATCGCTGTTAAAACCACTCGATTATATCAATCCTGATTCTAAGTTCGCGGAAGTTGAAAAGATTATACTGGAAAAAGTGAACAAACTGGGAATAGGACCTCAAGGACTGGGCGGCAACACTACAGCTTTCCGCGTGCATATTCTCTCAAAACCATGCCACATTGCTTCTATGCCAGTGGCGGTTAATGTACAGTGTCATGCTGCACGCCATAAATCTGTTGTAATTTAACACAATCAGGAGAAAATAATGGGAAAAACTGTTGAACTGAATACGCCAATAACAACCGAAGAGTTAATGAAACTGGAAATCGGTGATAAAGTCCTGATAACAGGCACAATTTATACTGCCCGCGACGCTGCTCACAAACGACTTGTAGCACTTCTCGCAGAGGGAAAAGAACTACCGTTTAATCCAAAAGGTGCGGTAATTTATTATGTTGGTCCTGCTCCCGCCCCGCCTGGAAAAGCAATCGGTTCTGCTGGTCCTACAACGAGCTATCGGATGGACCCATACGCGCCAGCCTTGATGGATGCCGGACTTAAAGCGATGATAGGAAAAGGTCCCCGCGGAAAATCCGTAGTTGAATCTATGGTCAAAAACAAAGCTGTATATCTTGCCGCTATAGGCGGTGCTGCTGTTGTTGTAGCTTCCGCGATTAAGAAAGCCGAAGTAATAGCTTACGAAGACTTAGGTCCCGAAGCTGTTCGGAAACTTGAAGTAGTGAAATTCCCGTGTATTCTCGCTAACGATATACATGGAAACGACATCTTTCAGGAAGGTGTGAAGCAGTATAAGAAAGATTAAATCCAGCTAATTACACTAAAACAGACATTATTCTACAGTGTCTCACCCGGTTGCAACAAATACTCAGGATGTTGCCGGGAAATGCCTGATTCCTAAATAGCTTCTCATTGAATTCAATTTGACAAATCACAGCTTCTGTCAGAAATGGTTTTTTTGTAGATTTTTGGAACAGAAAATGTTAGTAAATATGATAAAAGATAAAGAATCGGAGAAAGAATGATAAAACGTTTTCTAATAATCGTTTTCATTATGGCAAGTATTGCCCTGAATGCGTTAACTGTAGATTATCAAACACCATCCCCAAGCTTAGTATCGACTGAAACACTGCCCAGAATGATGACTCCCGGTCAACCGGCAATGCCTTATTTGCCCCACAGGATTCTTATACCTCAGGGTGAAAGAGTAACCGCTGTTGACATTGTTATGAATAATCCTGTCATCTTTAATCACAGAAGTGTTCCTCATGCTTTACTACAGCAACCAATTTCTTCTCACGATAACATTGTAACCGAGAGGGATGAAAAAATCTACAAAACCGATGCCCAATTTCCACCATATAAGTTCCGCGATCTGGGTACTCAACGCATGAACGGGCATGACATTCATCTCCTGAACTCATATCCATATCGCTATAATCCAGTAAAGAATACTATGGTATGGTTTCGCTCTGTCCGGGTTATAATTACGACAACTTCAGATGAATCTATACTCAGGGACGAACAGAAAAACCTGAACACAAGTAAAAAAACCAGAGATAAACTTCGTCGCCTGGTGGATAACCCGGAGGTTATAGACACCTATACAAGCTCAAACAGTGCAACAACCCGCAATCCTCACACTTTCTTAGTCATTACAAGCCAATCAAAGGCTTCTTTTTTTGACAACTTTATCATCTGGAAAAACGCTCAGGGCATAGAAACAGGAATCGCGTTGACGAATGACATTTACGCGAATTTTTCTGGCACGGATAACGCGGCAAAAGTTAGAAATTATATTATAGACACTTATCAGAATAACGCGTCTTCTGCCTATCCCCTTGAGTATGTTCTCCTTGGAGGCGATGATGAAATCGTTCCTGAACGCGGTTTATGGGGACAGGTGGGCGGAACCATAGATAATGGAATTCCCAGCGATATGTACTATAGCAATCTGGATGGAGATTTCAACGCCAATAACAATTTTGTTTATGGCGAAACCGATGATAATCCCGATATGCTCCCCGAAATCGCAATTGGCAGAATTCCGGCAGAATCAGAACTCGAATTCAATCGCTTTTTTGATAAGAACTACTTCTATGTCGATAACAATACATTTACCAATGACCAAATCTGGTTTATTGGGGAAAATCTGAATAATAATCCACTCACCTGGGGTGGAGACTATAAAGACGATATCCTGCAATACTTACCTGCCGGATTCAAAGTGGACACACTCTACGACCGTGAAGATACTTTTGGTTCAATGGCAGTCCAAACCGCGATAAATGATGGACTGGCTATTATTAATCACATGGGACATTCCAACGAAAACATGGTTTTTGGTCTCACAGCCGGCAACATTGGTTCATTAAACAACACTCAATTTGGGCTTGCTTACTCTCAGGGTTGTTATCCCGCCGCGTTTGATCAGGATACCAGCGAGGATGGTGAAAGCATCGCCGAGAATCTGGTTAAGGCTACCGGAGGTTTACTGGCTTTTGTTGGAAACACCCGTTATGGCTGGTACGCTCCCGGAAGCATTAACGGCGCGTCTCAATACTTCGACCGTGAATATTTCAACGCTTTATGGCAACCTGCCACCCGTAAGATTGGCGACTCAAACAACGAGCAGAAGATACAATTAGTCAATCAGGCACTAACCTACGGAGTAATGCGCTGGTGCTACTACGAACTTATCGTTTTTGGTGACCCTACTCTTGAGATAAAGTACCCGGATGGCACCTATCCTTATGTAACCGCAATTGATTTCCATCTTGATGATTCAATTGGTGGCGATGGTGATAATATGGCTAACCCAGGCGAAACCGTTGATCTTA
>JAIOTM010000093.1 GCA_021106755.1 Candidatus Cloacimonadota bacterium
CGACAGATACGATATGATAGAAATTACCCTGAAGAATAAATCACCACGGATAAAAAACCCTTTTACCGATGTGAAAGTAAGTGGGACATTTACACCGGCAGGAGGGAACCCGATCTCGGTGGATGGATTTTGTGACGCAAACAACGGAAGCGTGTACCGTATCCGCTTTATGCCGAGTCAAGCCGGTAAATATTCATACATGGTAACATATCGTCATCAGGACACTACCTGTAAACGATTGGCGATAGAGGATTATCACCTTCGTAATGTGCTCGAAGACTCCACTCCCGCCGCATTGAGAAAGTCATCTGCATTCCGTTGGCAGAAATATCATAAATCTCCATCTGTCCCCCACCGTAATAGCTTTCGGCAGTAGGCAGAGACAGTTCCTGAGTATCAGGATGCAGACTCATTCCGAAGTAGTTATTGTTATCCTCATGAAAAGTATCGTAAGGTCCGCCATAGCGGTACATATCAGGATAGTTTGTATCCATGTGTTGGATACCGTCCGCTTCTTCGAGATCAATTCCTTTATGTGGAGCGTAGCCGTTGATGCTGTTATACTGGAAGTCTGTAGTAAAATTCGCCTCAATTATTGCTTCATCTATATGCCATATCAGCATACCTGAACCATCAATAACAGGCGTATCTGGTCCACCAAGTCCGGGCAGATAAAAATCCCACTCACATCCCTGATAAGAGTTTGTCATGAAATCAAAGCGTGGGTCGCCCTCGTTGGGATGCCCTGCTTCATAGTATTTCTGTTCTCCTGTCGGCAACAATTCAAAAGAGAAACTCGGAGGATTTCCTTCAGCGTTTGAGGTGCTACCATCAGGATTCTGCTGACGGTTTTCTATTAGAAAATATTCAGTTTCCGAAATATCAATTTTATAGAGACGGGGAGTAGTGCCATCTTCTCTGATGTTATCAAGCACCGCGTCAGTAATATCGTAGGCAAGCTCTACAGGTGTTTCCCATCCGAGGTACATTTTTGCCCAGCCACACATCATCGGTGGCACATAGCCGAGAGCGTTCCAGGCACCTGTACCCATTAATCCCCAGTTGCCTATACCAGCAGACCTGCCGTTAGAAGAGACATTGTCGTACAGGGTAGGCAGTCCAAGCTGATGTCCAAACTGATGACATACAACTCCCAGCATTCCAAGCACCGGGTCATCTTCGGTGAAATCAGCCTGATACTCGGATTCCGGGCAAACTACAAGTTCTTTAACATATACACCCTCGTCTGTCAGAATCCCGTCTTCAGTAAGTTCCACGGGAAATGAAATCTCATCGTTTTCTAAGGCTTCTTCAACTGCTTCGCGCATATCCCACAAATCTATAAAGGTACTCCAGATTTCATCTGTGTGGTTGTGATGAAGGTCTGACTCCTGACCGGCTCCCGCATGGAAAATTATAAAAGAATCATATAGATTGAAATCTGTATCCGCGTCAAGAAGCTGAACTATTTCCACCGCGAACTGGATTATTCCTGTCCAGTCGTCATCGTTACCGTAATACCCCATCTCGCGGGAGAGAGTAACAACCTCGCTGAGTGTGTAATTAAACTGGTACTGTCCATGAGACACGTCATGCATATACGATTGCAGGTGAATCATGTACCGATCGAAGTAGTCAGCGTTGTGAGCAAGCGAATCCGGATAATCTGGTGTCATATCAAATGTAACATCCGCGAAATCCACTAATATCACCAGCACATCAGCGGGAAGTTCCCGCTCGCCAGTAGCGTTTATCCTTCCAAATTGCTGGCTTCCGCGTGCATGACTGTGGCGTGCCTGACTTCTATGCTCCTCGTAACCACGCTCTGACTGCCTGTCTGACCAGTTAGTGTTCTTAAAAGCCGGTACCGCGGAAAGCGTTGCAACAAGAAGTAGCAAAACTACTGCGATTACGGGTTTAGTAAACGAAGCAATAATTTGCTTTTTACGCAATATCCCCATTATCAAAATACTCCTTTCATATAATGCGATATTTTAGATACAACGAAACGTGGCAATTAAAATTTCCTACTATTTACAGTTATTCGAATTTACTTCTCATTTTTGTTTCCAATCTTCATTAGAATAGGGGTAGCTCTTCTTCTGCCATTATGCGATTTATTGCTGAATAATTCTAAATGTCTGCTTCAGCATTTATTGACGAATTTTATAATTCCAGACATTCTTATAAATTTACAAAGGTGCCTAAAATTTTGTTTTTATTGACAGCTTACTTCATTTAAGCATGTTAAAGATGGAGGAAAGATGAAATTTGGAAACATAGACTTACCAGATGAATTGTTAGATGCTCTGGAAAAGGGAAAAATAGTAATCTTCACTGGTGCAGGAATATCAATCGACTCACCTTCAGATTTGCCGAGTTTTGAAGAATTGATTAAGGAAATTGAAAGATGGTCAAAAGTGAAAAAAATGAGAATGAAGCATCAGATAAATACTTTGGGAGAATTGCTAAAGAAAGAAAAACATTTGATTTGAAGAAAAAAATTGCACAACAACTTACAAAAGAAGGATCTGATCCCAATAAACTTCATAAAACATTATGCAGACTTTTTAGAGATTTTGAAAATTTCAGAATTGTAACTACAAATCAGGATAAACATCTTGGAACTGTATATAAAAGCATCTGTAAAAAAAAGAAAATTAAATGTAATATCTATCAAGCACCAGCTTTACCCTTAGGAGATGATTTTAATGGATTGGTTTATCTACACGGAAATGTTGATGACCCTCAAAAAATGATATTTACGGATGAAGATTTCAGCAAAGCCTACCTGA
The DNA here is from genome assembly GCA_021106755.1 of Candidatus Cloacimonadota bacterium. Taxonomy (GTDB): domain Bacteria; phylum Cloacimonadota; class Cloacimonadia; order Cloacimonadales; family JAIOQZ01; genus JAIOTM01. The sequence continues at coordinate 2,796 of JAIOTM010000093.1, forward strand.
CAAAAGGTTGGGCAGTTCGTTTTCTGATGGAGATGTTTGAAAAATACACTATTCTTTTTATTGGATATGGACATAACGATGTTGTTATGGAATATCTGGCTCGTGGTTTGCCTGTTACAACTGTAAAGAAACGCTTTGCTATTGCTCCATATAATCCAGAAAAAGGTGAGTCGATTGAATTAGCTACTAATGATTGGAAAAATCGAAATATTGAACTTCTACCGTATAATTCTAAAAATGGAAAAGAACATGCCGATGTCTGCTTTACTATTAAGCAATGGCTTCATTTTGTAGAAATGCCAACAATTGATTTTGAAAAAGAATTGCGGGCTATATGCTCATTAACTGTAGATGCGAAAAGCACGAGTGATGCTCATTTTGCTTGGGCTTTACGTGATGTTGGAAAAACCAACTCATTATTTAGACATATGCCTATAGAATTTTATAAGTGGCTACAGACAAATGGATACCTTGGATTTCTCTACAATGTCGCAGAACCGACAACAAGTCAATATCAGATTATCAATTGGCTTTGTGATAAGGTGGTTATGTATGATCGTAAGCTACTGTTCTCTCAACATGTTAATAGTAATACATATCACTTAAAGCTTAATAGACAATTAAGAGAAGCCGTTTTGTTATACTTATGTCGTAACTTAATCGATGATCCAAGGATTTATGAATTCTGGATACCTAAGATATTCTATTCCAATTTGAACTGTTCTGATTATTTAGATATAGAATTTTTGCGACATCTTGTAAAATTAGAACTATATGAGTGTTTTTTCATTGTTTATTCAGGCTTTACTAAGCCACGCTTTCTACTAAAGCAAGCATATCAAGATAATTTTCTTCCAGATATTGAGCATGACCATTATCATTTGCGAGAGGAGTTGAGTTTGAAAACGGATTATGTTAGTTTGGTTTTCAAACAGAGATCATCAGAGATGTGGTCTTTAATATTTAGTAATTTACTCCAGATTTGCAGAATGACTAATCTGAAAAACAACATACTGCTTTCACATCATACGCGTGCTTCAATAGAACCATCAAGTCAGATGTTTAGCCCAACGGATGTAGATTTTTATATTAATTGCGTGCGAGATGCTATGGAATGGTTTACTAAAGAGATACCTGCTGAAGCAAGATATTTGATTGAAACACTTTTTAATGCAAATTACTCAATAATGAAAAGAATCGCAATACACAGTTTGCGTTTACTATCAACTTTAAGTTCCCAAGAAAAAGTTGAATGGATTCAGGAGAGAAATATTTTTCAGGATGGCAATTTACATCATGAAACATATTTACTTTGTCATGCAATTTATCCTGAATTGCCTAACAAAAAGAAGGTTGTATTTCTGCAATATGTGGAGCAAGAAATGGATACAGCAACCCCAAACACTGAAGAATATCCACATTCTACTGGTTATTTACTGGATTTTCTAACCTATTTACAACAAGCAGATTCAGCTTGCGAAGTATTGACCCATAAGATAAACATTATCAAGAATGGTTATCCCGTTTTATCCCCCCAAAGACATCCTGAATTTATTTCATATATATATTCCAATATGTCAAGTAATGTAGATGATTATAATGAATTTCGTGCTAAACTTGATCCATATCCTCTTGATGAACTAATAGATTTACTTGAGGAGAAGAAATATAGTCAATTTAAAGTGGACTTGAACGAATCTTTCAGAATATCTGATGGACAAACATGGCAGAAAATTCGGGAAATCGCTAACTTGAAATCTTTTTTAGTGCTGGATTTTGTAAAATGGTTAATTCGGAAAGGTAGTGTCGACAGTAGAATAATCAATCCTATTATGAATATATGTAGTGAATCTGATGATGTAGGTTTTCTGAAAAGTGTCTTAATCCTATCAAAAAACAGGGAAATGATTAAGCAACACCACTACGCAATATCTGAACTCCTTTCGACTCTATTTAATCGAAAAGAAGAGCTTTCACCCAATCTGAAGGTAGAATGTTTCAGAATTATTAACTGCTTGCTTAATTGTTTGCAGGAATTGAGCTTGCAATCAGTTTTTTCTGAACAATCCGATGATGCTAATAATGCATTGAATAGTACCGTTGGTGATTTGACACGTTTATTAATCAGAGAATTGGATAAGCATTTGCGTCGTCCGAATATCAAGAACAAAAAAAATATCAAGGACAGATTTAGAAAATATTTCAATAAATTACTTACAGAACATCATCAGAAAGGTTATGCTTTAGTTTTTTTTACGGCTAATCTTGGATTCATGTATTTTCATTTTCCCCGATGGACCAAGAAACACATTTTACCCCATTTCTTATTCACAAATTATAAATATGTAAAACATGCCTGGGCAGGTTGGTTATGGAGATATCCTATCAACGTTAAGGTTTTCGAGAGTATAAAAGAACTGTATCTAAATGCATTTGAATATTTAAATGAAATGCCTAATAGGAGTAGATTCATACAATCATCTGCAAATATTACAATTAGCATCCAAGATATTCCACAGAGAATGAAGTGGGTTAAGAATTTGTTACAATATGCTTCTGAAAATGATATGATTGTTTTTGCTAACTATATTAGTGAGTTTTTTGAATTTCTTCCAGAAGAAAAGAGAGAGACACATTGGCAGGAATGGCTTAAAGATTACTTTCAACTAAGGTCTAATCAACATAAATCAAATCGTTCGGCAGAAGAATCCGGTATTTACTTTGGCTGGTGTCAATATGAATTTTCATCGTATGATGAATTAGTTGATATTGTGACACAATTTGAGGAAATTGAACAATCATTTCAACTACTCAATAAGCTGAAAAGCAAAAAAGATTTGTTTTACAATTATCCCAACTCAATTTATCGTGTTCTTCAACACTATATCCCGCGATGTGTTCGTTTTAGAAATTTCGACTATGTTGATGGGATTCTCCCCACGTTGCAAGATTCCAAACTCACCAACGAGCAGTTACATGAATTATGCGCTCTACTTCACGAACAGGGATATGATGTGTTGAAGTTTGATGATAAAATAAAAAAAAGAAAAGACGCCGGAATAAACCAACCACAATATAGATAGCTATTACTTACCTACGCTCCCGTTAAATTTAAGAAAATTCTTCTTGCATTGGGAATAGAAAATGCTATTCTTGTAAATGAAAAGATATATCAAAACAAAGGAGCTTTCTATGAAAAAGGGATTACTCACTTTACTAACTTTCTGCTTCATGCTTACTTTTCTTTTAGCAACCCCAGTACCGCAAACCGACGCGGATGCTGTGGCTACTAATTGGTGTCGGCACTGGAGCGGAATACGCAACTCCACAATCAGTATCGACAGGGTTGAGACAATCGGAACCCAGTTGTACCTTTATCATTTACAACCAACCGGATTTCTGTTGATTTCCGCGGAAGACAATGTCAAACCGGTTCTTGCTTATGATTTCACTAATTCCGCTGACATCTCTATACACTCAAACGTAAATAACTGGATAGGTATTTACCAAACCGAGTGCGACTATGTTCGTAGTGCGGGAATTACCGACGTGCGTAATAATCAGCTTTGGGCAGAGCTTCTGACAGACGATTTGCACCGCTACCAGAACACCCGCGACGTAGCCCCGATGATATGGTCTATGTGGGGGCAGGGAAATGACTGGAACGACTCGTGTCCCGTTGATAACTCAGGTCCTGGAAACAACGTGAGGGCAGGCAGTCATGCAGTTGCAATGGCAATGCTGATGAAATTCTGGAATCATCCTGCTCAGGGTGAAGGTACCAATAACTATGTACATCCAGTTTACGGCACAATTTCGGCGATATTCGATACTACTCATTATGGCTGGACGCACATGCCCAACGATTTTACTACTCATTGGACCGAAGACCTTATCTTCAATTGTGGGGTAGCAACTTCAATGGACTATGGTCCAACCTCGTCAAACACTACAATAGACTCAGTCCGCTTCGCTCTGATAGACCATTTCCGTTACAACGCCGGAATGCAACAGTGGTCGAAGTCTATGTTTACTCACTCCACCTGGGAAGAAATGGTGCGAACGGAACTGGAAAACGGACGTCCTATCTTCTACCGGGGCGACGGTTCCAGTGTACACGCTCACTTGCTGGATGGCTACCAGAATATAAATTATTTCCATTTCAACTGGGGTGCTGAAGGCAATTTCAATGGCTATTTCCAGCTTAGTTCAATCACCCCTTCCACTGCCGATTTCACCTCGAATCAAAAGGCGTTGTTCAATGTACAACCCAGTTTGGGACCGGCAACTATTGATGAGAGCTTCGAAGACGACTGGAATAATTTTAACTGGCAGTTCGCGGGGCAATCTGTCTGGCAGATAGCCACAGATGAACATTTCTACGGGATTAAATCAGCCAAATCCGGTGATATCAATCATAACCAGACTTCTGAAATATTCCACTCATGGAACGTTTTTGCCGATGGACCAATGACGTTCTGGCGAAAAGTTTCCTGCGAAGATAACGGTAGCGATGGCTACGACCGACTGGAATTCTGGATAGACGGCGTTGAAATAGAACGCTGGGGCGGGGAACGCGAGTGGGAAGAGATGACATACAACATCACTGCTGGTGTGCACGAATTCCGCTGGGTTTACCGAAAAGACGGCAGTCTTGCTGTAGGGCAGGACTGTGCATGGATTGATGCTATCGATTTCCCTGGCGGTGCGACTCCTTTGAATCCTCCTCAGAATTTCGTGGCGACAATCGTTAACAGCGATTCTGTCTATATGACCTGGGATATGCCGATAACACGGGAATTGCAGGGCTACCGGATTTTCCGCAACGAAATTGAGATTATGACGATTCTCAATCCGAACACGTTGCAGTTTACCGATCCTGATCTTCCCAACGGTTTTTATAACTACTACGCCAAAGCTGTTTACAGTTCCGGAGTTTCTGATCCGACAGTTAGTTATCTGTTAAACATTGAAGTACCCTACCCACCCACCAACTTACAGACGACAGTGTCAAATTTCGATGATGTGTTGTTAACCTGGCAACTTCCGCCAACGCAGGAAACCAGACGTAGTCTGAGGGATTCGGGGGATATGTTACGAAGTTTACTGGGATATCGCATATACAGGGACGATGCTCTGATTGATTCTGTCTATAATCCCAATACGCTACAATATTCCGACAACGATATGCCGCAGGGAACCTATGCTTATCAGGTTTCGGCAGTCTATCCTACGGGATATTCCGAGCGTTCCAACATGGCGGTCGCCGCCGTGGGCGTACCCTGGCCACCTTCCAACCTGATTGCTCAGGTACAGAATCAGGATGATGTCTATCTGAATTGGGATGCTCCACCCCCAACGAGCGAGACGCTGACAGGCTACAAAATCTATCGTGACGATATTTTTGTACACGAAGTAACAGATTCCACTGTAACAGACTGGACAGAAATGTCTCTGCCTAACGGCACTCATGCCTATATAGCTACAGCTATTTATGGGGCGATTGAATCCGCGCCATCCAACACAGCTCAGGCAACAATTGAAGTGCCATATCCTCCCCAGAATCTGACCGCTCAGGTTAACGAGGATGATGTAACTCTCGACTGGGACGCCCCCGCAAACGCCAGTCGCGATTTAACTGCTTATTTTATTTATCGTAACAGCAATACTATTGCCACAATCTGGAATACTGATGTGACATCTTATTTCGACCCGATGCTTGCCAACGGCTTCTACACTTACGAAGTAAAAGCACTCTACGTTGATGTGTATTCGGTCGCTTCTAATCCAGCAAGCATAGAGATTGATATTCCTTACCCACCAGCTAACCTGACAGCTCAGGTGCAAAACCTCAATGATGTAGTTTTAGGCTGGGATCAGCCAGCAGTGCAAGGGGGAATTACCCGTGCCTTTATCGGATACCAGATTGTCCGCGACAACGTTAATCAGACATTGGTAACAGATTTCAGTCAGTTAACCTGGACAGATACCAATCTTGATAACGGAGTTTACGACTATTACGTCTATGCCGAATACAACGCCGGAAACTCCACTCCCACCAACACGGTCAATGTAACAGTGGAAGTACTCTATCCACCTCGAAATCTCGCATATTCTATGGCAGATGATGATATTATCCTCACTTGGGATTTGCCTTTAACCTCAGGTGGATTGAACCGCGATTTGTTGGGCTACAGAGTCTATCGGGATGATGTAGAGACTCATATAATCGGCGATCCGGCAACTCTCACCTGGACAGACACCGGATTAGCAAACAGCACATACGATTACTATCTGACAGCAACTTATTCCTCCGGCGATTCTGCACCATCCGACACCGTTACCGCAATGATGGAAGTACTCTATCCAGCTTCAAACCTGACAGGTACGGTTGTTAATGGCGATGACGTGCAATTAACATGGTCTCCAGCTGTTAACGCAGGTGGACTATCTACCCGGATGCTTCAGGGATACCGAATTTACAGGGATGCTATCGACATCGCGGATGTTACCACTGCCGACACAACCTTTCTCGATACTTTGTTACCAAACGGCGACTACAACTACTATGTTAAAGCTATTTACGAGACAGGATTATCGACAGAAACAAACCATTTATCAATGCACATAGAGCTTCCGTATCCTGCCCGACAGCTTACTACCACAGTTGTTAACGATGATGTTACTCTGAACTGGCTGGCTCCTCTTAACGCGGGAGGTCTTAACAGAGACCTTATGGGATACCGGATTTATCGCGACGCAATAGAAATAGCTGTGATAAACGATCCGACACAGCTGACTTATCTGGATTTGGACCTGGACAATGGCTCCTACGACTACACTGTCAAAGCGGAATACGCTGTTGGTCTTTCCGAAGCATCCAATACAGCCAATGCTGTTATTGAGGTGCTCTATCCACCCACAGGATTGGCTGCGTCAGTCAATAGCGACAGTATCAGCCTGAGTTGGAATGTTCCGGTCAACGGACCCACTCGTACTCTTCTCGGTTACACAATACTCCGTAATGGAGTTGTGCTAGAGCAGATTACTGACCCAACAGCTATCAGCTATAACGATGCTGACTTAACAAACGGCAGCTACAACTACGAGATAGCCGCTGATTACACTTCGGGGCAATCTGTCTTTGATGGTCCGGTCAACGCAGTGGTGGAAGTTCTTTATCCACCTACAGGTTTAAGCCATTCTCTCGCTAATTACAATGATGTTGTGCTTATCTGGAATGTTCCCGCGAATCAGGGAGGGCTTAACAGAGACTTAACAGGCTACAGAGTGTGGAGAGATGACTCGCTTATCGCGGAGATTACCGATACTACTTACACAGATATGGCTCTGCCGGATGGCTGGTTTGATTATGCTGTACAGGCTGTCTATACTTCCGGGATTTCGGGATATTCAAACTGGATTAGTGTTTTTGTGGAATACCCAAATCCTCCCACAAGTTTAACCGCTTCGGTAACTCAGGATGCCGTAACCCTGAACTGGATTTCTCCCATTGTAACCCGGGATTTCCTCGGTTTTACAGTCTATAGGGACGGAATTTCTATATCTGATGTTCCCGGAGACTCAACTGAATACACCGACACTGGACTGACTAATGGTAGCTACTCTTACTACGTAATTGCCCGGTACGATATAGATGATTCCGTACCATCGAATAGCGTTAATGCCACGGTGGAAGTGCTTTATCCACCTACTGCTTTTGCCGCTTCGATTACTCAGGACGAAGTAACCTTAACGTGGCAACTTCCGGCAACGCAGGGCGGTATAAACCGCGACCTGCTTGGTTACAAGGTTTACCGCGATGGCGTGGAAATCGCCAATATTACAAATCCGACTACGCTTACTCATCTCGACATCGACCTTGCCAACGGTAGCTACAACTACGAAGCAAGCGCGATATACACTACTGGTGAATCGCAAATGTCCAACTTAGTAACAGCCACAGTAGAAGTGCTTTATCCACCTACAGGGCTTGCCGCTTCTGTAAACGATGACGAAGTTTTTCTATCCTGGCAGCTTCCGGCAACGCAGGGCGGTTTAAACCGCGATCTGCTTGGTTACAAGGTTTACCGCGATGGCGTGGAAATTGATGATATTAACGACCCGACTATCCTTTCTGTTTTTGATTACGACCTTGCTAACGGTAGCTATGACTATGAAGTAAGCGCATTGTACTCCACTGGCGAATCGCAGATGTCCAATTTAGTGACAGCTACGGTAGAATGTCTTTATCCGCCTACCGGACTTGCCGCTTCAGTAATTCAGGACGAAGTGACCCTGACCTGGCTGTTGCCTGCAACTCAGGGGTGGCAAACCCGTGATCTGCTTGGCTACAAGATTTATCGCGAATATGTGGAAATTGCTTATCTACCTTACCCGAATACGCTTACTTACTTAGATGTTGACCTTGCCAACGGTGAGTATGACTATCAGGTAAGTGCGTGGTACACTACTGGCGAATCTGCATTAACAAATGAGGTAGAAGTTACCATTGAAGTACTATACCCACCGACAAATTTAACCGCTGTAGTTGGTACTGAAGGTGACTATGACGAAATCACCCTGACCTGGCAACTTCCGGCAACGCAAGGTGGTCTTGGTCGTGATTTACTGGGATACAATATTTATCGCGATGGTATCTTTTATGATTACAGAAATGGTGGAGAAAACGACAATTATAATGATAGCGGACTTGCCAATGGTACTTACGCCTACGAAGTAAGTGCGTTATACACTACTGGTGAATCCACGTTTTCCAATCTTGCTACAGCTACTGTAGAAATTCTTTATCCGCCTACCGGACTTGCCGCTTCGGTTACTCAGGACGAAGTTTCGTTAACATGGCAACTTCCGGCAACGCAGGGCGGTCTCAATCGCGACCTGCTTGGCTACAAGGTTTATCGAGACGACGCGGAAATTGCCTTAGTCGCAAATCCGGCAACGCTCACTTACCTTGATAGCGACCTTGCCAATGGTAGTTACGACTATGAAGTAAGTGCCTGGTACACCACTGGTGAATCTGCGTTAACAGACAGCGTAACTGTTACGGTGGAAGTACTATATCCGCCTACAAGTCTTGTCGCTTCGGTTACTCAGGATGAAGTTTCGCTTACATGGCAACTTCCGGCAACGCAGGGCGGTCTTAACCGCGACCTGCTTGGCTACAAAGTTTATCGGGATGGTGTCGAAATTGCTGACATTACCGACTCCGCAACGCTCACTTATCTCGACATCGACCTTGCCAACGGTAGTTACAACTACGAAGCAAGCGCGATATACACTACTGGTGAATCTGCGTTAACAGACGCGGTGACTGCTACGGTGGAAGTACTATATCCACCAACAAGCCTTGCCGCTTCGGTTACTCAGGATGAAGTTTCGCTGACATGGCAACTTCCGGCAACACAGGGCGGTCTTACCCGCGACCTGCGTGGCTACAAAGATTATCGGGATGGTGTCGAAATTGCCTATGTAGCAGACCCGGCTACGCTCACTTATCTTGATATTGACCTTGCCAATGGAAGCTACAACTACGAAGCAAGCGCGATATACACAACTGGCGAATCTGCGTTAACAGATGCGGTTACTGCTACGGTGGAAGTACTTTATCCACCCATAAGCCTTGCCGCTTCGGTTACTCAGGATGAAGTTTCGCTTACATGGCAACTTCCCGCAACGCAGGGCGGTCTTAACCGTGACCTGCTTGGCTACAAGGTTTATCGGGATGGTATCGAAATCGTTGACATTACAAGACCAGCATCGCGTCGTGATGGGAACAACGACATCGCTAACGGTAACTACAACTACGAAGCGAGCGCGATTTACACAACTGGTGAGTCCGCGATGTCGAACCTTGTTACCGCCACGGTGGAAGTACTATATCCACCCACAAG
>JAIOTM010000392.1 GCA_021106755.1 Candidatus Cloacimonadota bacterium
CGGGCATAGGCAAGTTCAACCTGAGTAACTTCGCATGTATCATGGTCATTATCGTTGATGAAAGGCAAAATTCTGCTATCCCTGAAATGTCCAAGTATTCCTGCAAGCTGTGTTCTTAGTTCGGGTTGTACCTGACTCCACAATCGAATAACATAGCCAACAGTTTCTTCAGAATCGACTCTTTTCATTACCTTACAGGCGGAAGTTATCAGTTCTTCGGTTTGCAGGAGGATAATTTTCTCAAGCAGGGGCAAACTTTCAACAACCGGATATTGTCCAATTCCCCTAATCACTTTATGGAGTAACTCATCGGGCATACTATCTATCGAACGCATCAACGTGTCGAAATACTTATCAACTCCGTTCTGCTTGAAAATAAGTGCCGCTATCACTTTTGCCGGATGTCCCATCGAATCGTGCATCTCTTTGAGTTTGTGGTTGATTTTCCGATAAGGCAGGTGTGCCAGCAAATGGACAGTATTCGCCCGGATACCTTTACTGTACAAATTAGACAATCTGTCGATGGATTCCCAGCCTTCTTTTTCCGAATATACAAACAGCTTTCCAGCAGCGAGTGTCGCGACAAGGGGATTTTCATCATAAGTAAGCTGGCGGATTCGATGAAGATTTTCGCCTGTACTTAGTTTGAGATAGGCTATCTTAGCCTTTTCTGCCATTACCGGAACATTAAAATCCAGGTAGCGATTCAAGTTCAGTCGGGCGTTATGCTGCCCCAACTGAATTAAGGATTTACAGCGTTCTACTTCGAGATTATGATTGCCTTTCAAATCTAATGCCTGTAAAAACGAAACTGATAACTTATGTGGAATCTTAGATAGTGCCCGGATAACCGCGTAATAATCTTCGAACGTTCCATGCCTTATTATTTCCGCGAGTAAAGGTAACACATGAATATCCTGCATATCTCCCAATGCTTCAGCAAGAAATGAAAGGTTTTTGTAATATGTGATGGGAGTCAAACGGGCAAGATACTGCATCGCCCTGGCAAAAGGTAACTGTGTTATGGATTGGATAGCTGCCCTACTCACTTCCCAATGTTTATCCTGCGCCATTTTAAGTGACAAATCCCTTTCAAGACTTTCATTCATCATCTTCAAAACAGAGGCAAATTTGCAACGAATCACATAGTTTGGGGAGTTGGCAAAACTATTCAGCTTTTTCTGGACTGTCTTATCTCCGAGATTCACTAATGCTACAGCGGCATTGATAGAGACTTCATAGTTGTCGCTATTCAGCATTTTTTTGAGTAAATTTGATTTATCGGTTAGTTTCAGCAATCTGATAAACCGACAAACATGTATATGTGCTTCCGCGGTATCGTTCATTTGCAGGAATTTTTTCAAATCTATTATGTTTTCTACCAGCAAATTTCTGGTCTTTTCAGGTACATGACTGGCAGAAGTAAGGTTACAGAAAATCAGATTAGCCACGGCAAGATAATTATCTCTGGAAATCAGATGTTCTTTTTCAGCTATTTCGTTCATGACAAGTTGATTGAGTTCTTTCGGATTATTGATACGGGTTTTCAGGTCTATATAGTTATTCTCAATTTCTTCAATTGATTCAGCATGATTCTCGACTACCCGGTGCTCAAGTAATTTCAAAACGAACTTCAGGTTATCAATTCCGCCAACTACTAACAGCGGTTCAAGAAACAGGCTTAAATCATCGTTGATTTGGTGCAGATTGCGTGAGACAAAATCTTTTATTTTCTTACAGGTCTCTTCCAATTTTGCTAATAGTTTTTTATCAGGGACAAGGTCCATCAAACGATACCCATAGGTGTAAGAAAGCTTGTACGCGTTTTTATAGTGATGTGGTTCAAGTTCTCCAATTCGCTCCAGACACGAAAAATAACTTTTCAGCCAGAAAAACGACTGATTGATTTTATAGAGGTTATATAGGTCGGCGACATAATGATTACGACAGAAATTGTTAATCCACTGTTCCTGTGAGGTTAACGAAATAAAATCCTGATAAAACTTTACTGGTAGCCCTACCAGATTAAACATTAACTGGAAATATCTTGGATTCAGCAATTGAGGGACATTTACCTCAATTATCAATCGGCATTTGTCCTCTTCCGATATGCGGGACAGATTGAGCAGACTCAGTATGAAGTCCGGTTTATGCTCCGACAGTTTTTTCCATTCCTTTATTTCCCGAATCAGGTAGCCATAATCTTCTTCCGGTTTCATTTCCTCTCTCAGTTTGAGGAATGTTTCCAGGTGTTCAATTTCCCAACTCTCAGAATCCGAGTATTCTTCATCTGAAATCGCCTCAATGTCCACAAATTCTGCTTCTTCAAGCAACATTGTCAGTTTAAGATAATCTTCGTTTTCGGGACGTTCTTCATCTTTTTTATTCGGGTCTTCGCCAATAAGTTTTTTGAGCTTACGTTTTACTGCTTCACTGAGGTTTCTGGATTTGATAACTGTCTTAATCTGGGAAAGCGTGAAGTGACTCTCCAAATAAATGAGGAGGTTTTTATGCAACAGGGAAAAATTCAGCCAGGATAAAATATACTCAATCAGTTCCAGCGTAAGGTGTTCTGATGCCATCAGTTTTTCGATTATTGTGATTCGCATGCTTAAATCTTTTCGAGCGATTTGTAAAAGCCTGTCATAATCCTGAAGCTCTGATAACCGTTCTAAAATCTGCTTTTTTAAAGCAGGTGAGGAGCTATACAATTCCATCAACTTTTCGGGGTCGTTTTTTGATCTCATCCACTTGATACTGTTCAGCATTACCACCATCCTGTATGAAGTTTACTTAGAATCGACACTAAGCCTTAGTTGTAAACTATTATTTTTATTATCCGAAGTAAATTGGCTCTTTTTTCCTGTTTGAATTCAGATATTGAGGTAAGCCAGCATCTGTAAATATAGAATTATTTGAGCTAAATCATTCATAATAAAATAGGAAGGATTAAACCGGGGATAGTTCAATCCTTCCTTGCTGTCGTGTCTGGAGGTTTCGCGGTATGGAGTTTACCGCCGAGGGGAAATTATTGTACTCATTTTAAGTGTGTA
>JAIOTM010000334.1 GCA_021106755.1 Candidatus Cloacimonadota bacterium
GAATATGGCGTTGCGGTAGGCAGAATTGAGAAGTAGAGGTTGAGATCGACATTGAACAGCTCTTTTAAGTATGGCTCAAGGGCATAATACTGATCTAATCGCATACAGTCCAGGATGATGAAGTAAACGGGTTTTTCTTCCTCAAATAACGGAGTAATATACTCGGAAATAATGTCAAAGGAGAAAACAGGACGATTATCGCTTTTCATCCAATCCGCGTAGTTTGCTTCAATGTAGTTGCAGAACTCTGTATTACAGTTACGTTTTTCCAGAAAATGGGTGTGTTCCAGATTAGGCTCGTTCAACTCGTCAATGCTTACATCCCAGCGACAGATTTCGGAGTAAATTTTTCCCCAGTCGTTCCAGTCAGGATCGGCGAACAATCTCTGGTTCAGCTTGGCTATGTATTGCGCGTATTCCTGACCTACCTGGTTGTGTCGGATTTCATCAGCCTGGAATATTTTCTTCACCGTCATAATTATTTGTCCGGGATTAATCGGTTTGATGAGGTAATCATCAATCTGACGGGCAATAGCCTTATCCATGATGCCCTCTTCTTCGCTTTTTGTACACATAACGATTGGCATAGATGGATTTATTTTCTTTATCTCCATCAGCGTGGCGAGACCATCCATTCCTGGCATCATCTCATCTAACAGTATTAAGTCGAACTTATCTTCGAGTATAATTGCTACAGCATCGTTACCGTTGCTTACTGTTTTGACAAAGTATCCCCGTTCTTCAAGAAAAATCACGAACGGTTTGAGCAAATCAATTTCATCGTCCACCCAGAGTATTTTCAGTTGTCTCATAGTTACCCCTTAGCTTTCCTTGTTGATGTCCAGTTCTCCGGTCTCTTCGTAGCGTTTCTGTTTATCGCGAATTTCTTTCTTTATTTCATTGAGATTGCTATCCTGAAAAAATAGTGCGAGTTTGAAATTCAGCTCTTTACGAGAGCAGTTAAATTCAACTACCATTCGCTCAAAGAACTGATCAATGAAAACCTCTTTCATGGTTTGTTGTTTCTGTTTATCGCGAATTTCCTTCACTTCTTCACGCAGTTCGCCAGCACTGAGTTGCCCGGCTTTACTGAGCCACTGTTCTGTCTCCTGCCAGGGAGCGTCTTTAACCAATGGCTTGATTATATTCAGTTTATCAATACCAACCTGTTTCAGGTCTGCTTCAGAAATGTCCAAATCATCAATATAGAGATCAAAGATGCCGATAAGCCGGGAGGCAAAAGAACCAGCCATATTGAATTCGTTTTCCACAAAATCTTTGAACGTTTTGAATCCTCTCGTTTTGAATACTTTAGAACGTTTCAAAGCCGAAAGTAATTCGCCTAGGGTGATAAAATCGTCTTCGAGACGTTGCTTTAATGTATTAACAGCCGCAAAGCGTTCTTCCATTGTCTGTTTTGTAGCAATTTCCATGATTTCTCCAATCTTTATTTTTTATTTTTTATTGTCCACTGACCACATTTTATATGTGTTATTTTTCTTTGTAGTAAACGTGTTCTACACTTGGGAAGTTACCATTTTTTACATCCTTTCGGAAACTTGATATTGCATTAGAGGTTGTGTTGCCTGTTTCAGCGTAGATTTTCACAAATTTGAATGTTTGAGTGGATAGTCCCAGCATATCGTGATAGACCAGCACCTGACCGTCTGTGTATCTGCCGGCACCAATGCCAATTGTCGGTATGCTGATTGCCTCGCTGATAAGTCTGCCGAGTCGCTCAGGAACACCTTCAATAACCAGCATAAACGCCCCGGCAGCTTCAATTGCTTCGCCCTGACGGATAATCGCGTCGAAATCTTCCTCTTTCTTACCCTGTATTTTGTATCCGCCAAATTTATGTACCGACTGCGGAGTTAAACCGAGGTGAGCGCATACCGGGATTTCGCAATCTACAATAGCTTTAACAGCGTCTAACCTGCTGGTGGAACCACCTTCAAGTTTCACAGCGTTTGCTCCAGCTTCGGTGATGAGTCTGCCCGCGTTGCGCTTTGTCTCAGCCAAATCTATATGATAGCTCATGTATGGCATATCAGCCACAATGAAAGTATTCGGGGCACCCCGTCTTGTTGCGGCTGTGTGATGTAGCATGTCGGTCATCGTAACGTTGAGGGTTGTTTCGTAACCCAACACAACCATGCCAAGCGAGTCACCTACCAGTATTAAATCGACTTCACCTTCCTGAGCCAGCCGGGCTGAAGAATAATCATAGGCAGTGAGCATCACAATCTTTTCACCTGATTTTTTCAAATCGCGAAATGTCAGTACAGTCTGCATAATCACCTCTTGTATCATTTAAGAGTTAACCTATAAGATTTAAAACAGTTAGAGCTAATTCAAATCTTCAAACTTAGATATATCTATCAAAGATTATTACAATATATGAGATTATAGAGAATTTCAAAATATAAAACAAGCTTTTTTTTCGTCAAACATTCTCTGAATTCAGTCGCTCAAGTGTCGCGTTTCTGAATGATTCCCAGCGATTTTCGCGAATAGCAACCCGTGCTTCCCGCATAAGAGCAAGATAAAAATGAAGGCTGTGGATAGAAGCAAGTCGCATTGCCAGAAGTTCCTCTGCCGCGAATAGATGTCTTATATAAGCCCGGCTGAAAGTGCGGCATGTGTAGCAAGTACACTCTTCGTCAATGGGACGCTGGTCTTCTTTGTAACGAGCCGCCTTTATAACCATTCTGCCGTTTCGGGTAAATATGCTACCTTTGCGGGCGTTGCGTGTTGGCATTACGCAATCGAACATGTCTATCCCCCGATGAATACCTTCGAGCAAGTCCTGAGGAGTGCCTACTCCCATCAGGTAGCGGGGTTTGCGACGGGGAAGAATCCCGTTTAAGAGTGCGGTAAGTCGGTACATATCCTCTTTGGGTTCACCTACGGCAAGACCACCAATGGAGTATCCGGGAAAATCTAATTCTATGAGCTTCTCGGCAGAGATTTTTCGTAAATCATCGTAAACTCCTCCCTGAACAATGCCGAATAATGCCTGAGTCTCCGGTTTTTTGTGGGCACTCTTGCATCTTCGGACCCAATGCAGTGTCCGCTGAAGTGAGTTCTCAACATAAGTGCGGGTTGCCGGGTAGGGAGGGCACTCACCGAAAGCCATGACAATATCCGCGCCGATAGCATTCTGAACCTCTATCGCTCTTTCGGGAGTAAACATGTGGTAGCTACCGTCGAGATGCGATTGAAAACGAACACCTTCGTCAGTTATCTTGCGTAATCCTGCCAGACTCATAACCTGAAATCCACCACTATCGGTGAGCATTGGCTTGTTCCAACTCATAAAGCGTTGTAAACCACCTGCTTTGCTAATGAGTTCGTGACCGGGACGCAGATAGAGGTGGTAAGTGTTTCCAAGGATTATCTGAGCACCAACAGCATTAAGGTCGTCTGGAGCAAGAGTTTTTACCGATCCCGCTGTGCCTACTGGCATAAATATCGGGGTTTCAATCTCACCATGGGGTGTGCTGATTCTACCAGCTCTGGCGTTACCGCTCTCCGCTTCTATAGTAAAATCGAAAATACTTTCTACCACTATTGGTTTAATAGTTCTGTTTTTTGAGTCTGATGTGAAATCGCGCGGTTGCGGTTAAATATCTTGCTGAAATCGCTGAACAAAGTAAACGCCATCAGAGTGAGTAGCAGAATAAAAGCAATCCGCTGGAGATGTGCCTGAATTGAGTATGGTACTGGTTTCCCAGAAAATCCTTCAATAAATGAGAAGAGAATTGCTCCGCCATCTAACAGGGGAAATGGTAGCAAGTTGAAAACCATAAGAAATATATTAATCGAAGCAAACAGCACAATTAGCGCGCTGACACCAAATTTTGCCATTCTGCGGGAAATTGTCAC
>JAIOTM010000047.1 GCA_021106755.1 Candidatus Cloacimonadota bacterium
CTTCATATCGACGATGGGCAATGGTTAGATGAAAGGAGTCTGGAGTATTTTCAGGGAATTAATGAAGAACAGAGTAATTCGGTGATAATTGTGTCGGCATGCCGCTACATGAGTAATGGTGAGCAAGTGGATTTTCATCTGCAAACCGACTCTTCAATCAATATTACCCTTTCTCCTTTACAGGAAGATGGAAACAAACTTCTGATTCAGGCAATCCTCCGCATGAAAAGTGTACCGGAAAAAACAGTGAAACTAATTCAACATCGCTCAATGGGCAATCCACTTTTTACAGAACAGTTGTGCGAGTATTTGCTTGAAAACGGCAATATCAATTCATCTGGTAAACTTCAGGGAAATCTTGAATATATCAGCACCTTCGGCATAAGCGATGTTATCGGTAGCCGCATTGATCAGCTTTCGGACAGAGTTCGGGAATGTGTATTCAGTGCCAGCGTTCTGGGGATGGAATTCAACATTCAGGTTCTATCCAATATGCTCTCGAAAGATATTGATGATGATCTTGCCGATGGAACAACCAACCGCATCTGGCACAATCTTGATGAGCTTCGTTATATATTCACCCACATCATGATTAAAGACACTGTTTATCAACGCATGATGAGCGATAAGTTAATGAAACTGCATAAACGGGCAGCGGAATCAATTGAGTTTTTATTCAAGGATAACTTGGACGAACATGCTGAAGAGATAGCCAACCATTTTAAAGAGACCGGTTTAATGCTTCAAGCTACTGAATACTATGAGAAAGCTGGTGTTTATTATCACGAAAAAATTGAATATGTAAGGGCTGAACCATTACTTCAGCAGGCACTGAAAATTCGGGAAGAAGTTTCCGGCATGGAGCATCCCGACACTGCTGAATCACTTAACAATCTGGCATCGTTATATGAAGATCAGGGAAAATACGCTGACGCAGAGCCTCTTTACAAGCGATCACTGGCAATCAGGGAAAAAGAGATAGGCGCGGAATACTTAGACACAGCAACTTCGCTCAATAATCTGGCATCGTTATATCTGGCTCAAGGTAAGTACGATACTGCCGAACCACTTTTTCAACGCTCGTTGAAAATAAAAGAACATATTCTCGGCACGGAACACTCAACAACGGCACTCTCACTACATAATCTGGCAGTAATAAATGATAATCAGGGCAAGTACGGCGAAGCTGAACCACTGTACAAACGGTCACTGGCAATACGGGAAAAAGCTCTTGGTGCGGAGCATCCTTCTACAGCTCTCTCGGTAAATAGTCTGGCAACATTATATCGAAAACAAGGCAGGTACGAAAGTGCAGAACCGCTTTACAGGCGTTCGTTGGCAATATTGGAAAAAACGCTTGGTATGGAGCATCCACGCACAGCATACTCCCTTAATGGTCTGGCTTCATTGTACGAAGCACAGGGAAAGTACGAAGCGGCTGAACCGCTTTTCAAACAATCTCTGGCGATAAGGGAAAAGGTACTTGGTGCGCATCATCCACATATAGCATCCTCGCTAGTCAATCTGGCGGCATTGTATAAAGATCTGGAAAAATATGACAAAGCAGAACCGCTTCTCCAGCGGGCACTTACTATAATTGAAAAAACCCAGGGAGCGGAGCATCCAGCCACCGCAATCCCAATTAGCGGCTTAGCATTATTGCATCGTTTCAGGGGTAATTACAAAGCGGCGGAGCCGCTTTTCAAGCGTTCGCTTTCAATAAAAGAAAGAACCTTGGGAATCGAGCATCCTTCCACAGCAACCACCCTTAATAATCTGGCGGCATTATACCGGGATCAAGGTAAATTTACCGAGGCAGAGCCGCTTTATAAGCGGGTTCTGACTATTTATGAAAAAGCACTTGGACCAGAACATCCTTATACGGCAATCTCCCTGAATGGTCTGGCTTTATTATATTGGAAGCAGGATAAGTATGACGCGGCAGAATTGTTATTCAGGCGAGCACTCGTGATACAGGATAAAGCTCTCGGCGCGACACATCCTGATACTTTGAAAACAATTGAAATTCTGGCTGAACTGTACGAGAAGACTGGTAATTCTAAAAGTGCAGCTGAATATCGTGCTTTACGTGAGTCTGCTCCAAAGCATGAAGAATAGAGCACGTTCCTTTAATTCAATCTCAGAATTATATCACCAGTTCCGGTTGGGTTATCCTACTGAAATGTATGACGAGATTCGCAGGATATGCAATCCGCCCAGAAACCTCAAAATATTGGAAATCGGGGTTGGCACAGGTACGGCAACAAAAGAAATTGTTCAGCAGTTCTCACCGGAATTGACCGCGTTAGAGCCGGGTACACAACTTTGTAAGTTGGGTAAGGAGCTATTTTCGGGGGAGGAGAGCGTCAGATTTGTCTGTTCGGGTTTTGAGGAGTACGCGAAAGATTCCCAATACAACTGGATTGTCTCAGCAACAGCTTTTCATTGGATTGATCCCCTGATTAAATTTGAGAAAGCCGCCAGCCTTCTCGATGATAATGGCTTCCTAATTGTCTGGACAAACAACTACTCGCGGGACGATTCTCCGGTGTTTGAAGATATTGCGGAGATTTACGAAAAGCTACATCCAAATGGTTCACCCGAAGACGGAGATATTCGCCGGATTCAGACAGAAAAAATTGTAGCACGTGACCAGGAAATCAGTAACTCCCTTTGGTTTAATCACTGTTATCATAAAGTTTTCGAGCGTAATATTCCATTGACAGGAGATAAATATATTGGGTTGCTGAAGACCTTTTCAAACAACATCTCTCTGCCAGAAAAGCAATTAGAGTCCTTCTATTTAGCGATAGAAGCTTCTATTGAACGTCACGGAGGGTTTATTAACCTTCCGGTGAAAACTTCTCTCACAATTGCTAAAAAAACTTGAGTGACAAATTGGTGTGATATTGAAATATCAATAATACAGAGAAAGAAAATATGAAAATAGGAATAATTGGAGCTGGATTCGCGGGAGTTACGGCGGCACAAGTTGCAGCCGAAGCAGGCGCGGAAGTTACGTTGTATTCAGCGGAAAAAATGCTACCATATTTCAGACCGCGTTTGCCTGAGATAGCTTTTGAAAAACGTAGTAACATAGCTATCAAGCCTTTGGAATGGTATTCAGAAAAATCTATTAACCTCAAGCTGAATTCTGAAGTTATCAGCTTTAATCCCGATTTTAGTGTTGTTGTTTCAGACAACAGCAAAGAGAATTTCGACGCGTTGATTATCGCGACTGGTGGCAAATCCGCGATACCGCCATTTGCCCGTAACAGCAATGTGAAAAAAATGTTCACTATATGGAATCTATCAGACGCAATAGCTATCAGCGAGCAGGCAAAGCGAGGTAGTCGAGTAGTAATTATCGGTGGTGGTGTAATAGGGCTTGAAACTGCATTAAGAGCGACAAATATGGGATTGGATATTACTGTAATTGATAGAAATTCGCGGTTGATGTCACGAAACTTCGGAACAAAAGCATCGCAAGTAATTGAAGCTCTGATGCGTAAGCAGAATGTAAAACTGCTGTTCGACACAAGCGTAAGCAAGGTTGAAAACTGCACGGACATGACCGTAAAAATATCTTTGAAAAACAATGAGAACCTGCTCTGTGATTTTGTCATATTATCTATCGGAGCGGGATTTGATATTTCATTAGCCACAAAAGCCGGACTTAATACAGACAAACGGATAATAGTGGACAACGAGTTGCGAACCTCTTCAGATGGAATATTTGCCGCAGGCGATATTGCTCAATTTCCTATCCCCTGTTCGGCTAAAGAAGCTCTGGCACAAGGTCGGATAGCAGGTCATAACGCTGTAGCCTGGCTCACGGGGGAAGAAACGCGAACCTATAACCCCGAACCTGTTATTATGCGGCTTAAACATAACGATTTTGAACTTTACTCTGTGGGAAAGATTCCGGCAAACAGTAACGAAGAAAGAATTCTTGAGTTTGACGCGGCACAACTGTATCGAGGGTGTGTATATGAGGATAATACTCTTTCCGGAGTGCAGATGGTCGGCTCAGACAAAGATTTTATGAAGCTCTGGAAAGAAATGATAAACTCAAATAATGCATAATCCGTGGGGAAAAAATACATTTGTGATTTGGGAAATGTCCCTGAATTTTCTGCCATTGTAATTGACAATAAATCATATCAACAGTTTCCTTTCACAAAGGATGTATGTAATATGGCAGTTCATATTCGACGAATCTCACATTGTATGATTGAGTTTTCCAAGCAAAAAACCAATCATCTGAAATTCATTAAAAGTGTGCATAAACTCCTGAGTAAGGAATTAAATCTTCCCCGTTCAGTATTTGTTTTATCAATAGAGAATTATTTCCTGAAAAGCTCTTATCAGAGTTACCCGGAAGAGATTTTAGATATGCGCACAAATGAACTGGAACACAATGATAGATTTCCGCGTCTGACAGTCATTGAGGAAAGCGAGATAGGTTTTAACGAACAACAGGATTTGAAA
>JAIOTM010000382.1 GCA_021106755.1 Candidatus Cloacimonadota bacterium
CCATCAGAATATCCATGAGTATTATTCTACTCACGATATATTTGTTTTGTCAAGCTTAAGCGAGAGCTTCAGTGTCGTGACCGCGGAAGCCTTAGCAAGCGGTTTGCCATGTGTTATTACTCGCTGCGGTGGACCTGAAACATTTTTTCCTGATTTCGCGGGCAGAATCGTTCCTCCTGCTGACTGGCAGGCACTTGCCTCAGCAATTGAAGATGTGCGTAATAACCTGACGGAGTATCCTAATCAGAAAATAGCTGACTATGCCAGAGAACTCTTTGATTTCCAACATGTAGCACGGCAAATCGTAAATGTTTACGAGGAATTAGTCTGATAGATGACAAAACGACGACATATTTTACTTTAGATGAACCGTTTAATTGATATTGGAAAAACATTGACAGAGGGATGTCTTTCAATTAGTATAATAAAAATGGGCAAGTTAAAGGAGGAAGTGATGTGGAAAGTTGCACTTATCGTTATGGCATTGTTACTGTTAGCAAATTGTGACACTAATCAGTCTAATCAAGGTATTCTCAATCCAAATGACAATGAGTCTGCTTTCTTAAACAGGGAATGGAATCCTCTTTCGATGGATTTGAAACGTAATCCTATTTCCAACGCGGCAGAGAAAGCACAGCAGTATTTGCAGGATGGCATGTTGTATGTCCACTCGTTTAATTTTACCTATGTCAATCTTGGGGATGATATGGTTCCGATTCATGAATACAGTCATGGATTATTCTATAATCCAGTAGAGATATCGTGTTTCTCTTTCAGTTTCTGGCGGGATTACCATACCCATGGCGACGAGTTTTATATAAATGGTTTTCGCGCTTGCGCGGATTTTCTGGTTGATTGGATGACTGAGGATGGATATATGCCTTACTACTTCGATTGGGGGCATTACCCTTGTGCTGATTTACCGTCACCGTGGGTCTCAGGAATGGCACAGGGACAGAATCTTGCTACTCTCAGTCGGGCATATCATCACTTTGGAGAAGATAAATATTTGCAGGCAATGAACAAAATATATCGAACAATGTATTCTAATATTGGAGATTTCTGGGTTGTTGGTTTTGAAAATGATTATTATTGGATTGAGGAATATCCTTCACCAAATTTTTGTCATGTTCTTAACGGTATGATGTATGCCCTGTGGGGATTATGGGATTATTATGCTGTAACTGGAGAGATTGGGGCTTTGCGACTTCTCGAAGCAGGAATCCGTTCAATAATTGATCATCATATGGATTGGAACATGCCCGGCGAAAACATGACAACTTATTGTACAGGGCGCAATTATGCTACATCTGAGAGTTATGATAGTTATCATAGAATTCTCATTACCAGATTTAACGAAAGGTTTCAGATACCGGAGTTGCTGGAAGTTCTTCAGGATTGGGAGCAACTATAACGATAGAAATTGTGAGTTACTATTAGTCTTTCCGATACGGAAGGGCATTCATTATGTGTGGAACTGTAGAAAGTTATTCGTTGTAAAAAATAGCTTTTATTGGGTCTAATCGCGAAGCTTTAATAGCCGGGTATAATCCAGAAAGAATTCCGATAATCAGAGCAAAACTCAATCCAAGCAATATTCCTTCTATTGGCATAGGGAAGGAAGTTTTTGCAGCCTTGGCAACAATCAGGATAAGTATATTCGAGAGAATGATACCAGTTACAGCGGCGGCAAGAGCCAGAGTAACAGATTCAATTAGAAAGTAAACAAAAATGTCTCCCTCAGAAGCTCCCACGCTTTTACGAATACCTATTTCCAGCATCTTCTCGTTGATTGATATAAGCAGAGTGCTGAACAACCCGATTCCACCAACGAGAAGCGATATAGACGCGATTGCGGAAAGCGTGATGTTCCACTTGTGCATGAACTCGTCGAGTTCTTTGGTCATTTTGAGCATAAACGCGCCAACATCCTCAAACTGAAAATCGTGTGCCATTTTATGTTGTGCCAGCAAGGTTTGCTGCACCTGGTTTTTCATCGCGGAGTAATCAGCATCTCTATCTGCCTGCATGTATATTGTGCTGATTGTCTTACTTTTACGGAGATACTTTGCTCCGGTGGATAATGGAATATAGACCGCGGTTAAATCGTGCTGACGTTCCCATGTATTGAAATTGAAGCCGTTGCTGGAGAGAGCATCCGGTGCCAGAACTCCGATTATACGGTAGCGAAGACCTCCTACAGTAACTTTCTTACCTATCGGGATTTCACCGGGAAAGTATCGCTCCATAAAAATGTAACCAATTACACAAACCTTTACCGCTTTACGTTCTTCAAACTGATTGTAGTATCGACCATGGAGAATAGGGTAGGTCTTAACATCAAAGAACTCTTTGTTGACTGCCTTAAGCCTTGCCCATTTGCGACGGTGTGTAGTTTGCAGGCGACGCCATTCTTCTATCTCACCGTAGATATATTTGTGGGGAATCTGCTCTCTAAGCGTTTCGAAGTCGCTGTAGCGTAGTGGTTTTGAAGTGCGTTGCATACGCCAGTGTCTTCTTTGCCCTCTACGGGGTGTGCCGGAATTTCCATCAATGGGAAAGACAACAATTGAGTTGTTCCAACCCATTTTCTCAACGTTTCGGGTGATGAGTTCTTTTATACCATAGACAGTGGAAAACATGGTAACAACGGCTGCAACGCC
>JAIOTM010000191.1 GCA_021106755.1 Candidatus Cloacimonadota bacterium
TTATAACCATCCCTAAAATCCTCTCTTGGCTCATTGCCATTATTTGCTGTATAAACCGTTATATCCTGACCAAGTTTTGCCTGCAATTTTGACATCTCATGAGCATGCATTCCAATACCGCCCACCACCGAAGGATATAAATCACTTACAACACGTAGTATTTTCATTTCACCACTTCCTCAATCGTTCCAAACTTAAACTCCTTCAACAACCCCTCGAACTTCTTCAAAGCGGAGTCGATCCCGTAATATGTAACAAACCTTGAGAATAATGGTACCTTTAATCTTGGTGTTTTTGGATATGTCTCCCATGGGTGAATATAAATTATAGCTGGTCTGTTTTTGTTTACATTTCTTATTCCAGCTTTTAAGAACCATAGTGGCAGAACTCGCAGGTAAAATCCACCTGCAATAGGGATATTCTTGCCAATTTTTAGAACTGTCATTGGAAATTCAACGATCTTGCCGTTTGGGTCGTGTTTTGTTATATCTTCTTTAGATGGTCTATAGATATGCAATGGAGCATCTGGCACGCCGTAAAGCATCGTCTTAATCGGAAAGATACTTGCATCGTACTCGAATCCATACTTTTCAAGTACATCAAACGCCCATTTTGTTGAGTTATCTATTGAAAAACTCGGCGCGCGGAATCCTACCGGACACTTCCCCGTGATGGATTTCAATAAATCAACCGATCTTTTCATTTCATCTTCAAAGGCATCCTTGCCCAATTCATGCAGGGTCTTGTGTGAACACGCATGAGAAGCAATCTCATGTCCCATCTCGTGTATCTCTTTTACTAATTCCGGATGTTTTTCTGCAACAGATCCAAGCACGGCAAATGTTGCATTTGTGTTATATTTATCCAGTAAATCAAGGATCGGTTTTGCAGATTCAGGAACCTGATCCACTTTGTTCGTTGGTAGGTATTCCGTCAAAAACTCGTTCGAATGCCAATGTTCAAGATCGACTACCAATGCATTAATCATTATTTGCCCCCCGAATGGATTTTATTAAGCTTTTTTAAAAACTTTGCCGGACTTCCACCAACAATTGTATATGGCTCAACATCTCTTATAACCACGCTACCAGCTCCAACAATACTGTTTTCTCCAATGGTAACACCTGCTAAAATTATGCACCCGGGCGCAATCCATGCACCACGCTTGAAAGTGGTCGTTTTAACCTCTCGTGGGTAATAGTTCTTCTTGATTTCCATCGAGCAAGTTGGATTCGAATGTGCAAAGATCAATGATCTCATTCCTATGCTGACATAATCCTCAATTATGATCAATTCCGGATACAGATCGTCTATGTTAACACTCGGTCCTATATACACATGATTTCCTATTTTCACACCTCGAATCCGTTGAAGTTTTACTGCCACCCCCGGATGTGGAGATACCTTAGCCAACGTTTGCAATACCCAGTTACCCAAATAACGAAAATAATATTTTATTGTACCTAACCTGCCGCTATACTCACAATATTCCATCAATTCTTTTTTGTTGATTTCTTCAGGTTCCATGTCAACCCCATAATCCAATAAATGATAAATTATTCACATGTTCATACAGGATCCTATACATTGTACTGTTAATTCTTATACTCATAAAACCCTTTGCCTGTTTTTTTCCCAAGATGACCTTCACCAATCATCTTATAAAATATTGGCGATGGTACATACTTTTCATCATCAAACTTTTCATTTAACGTGCTCATTATTGACACACATGTATCCAAACCTATCAAATCTGCCAATGCCAATGGACCCATAGGATGATTCAATCCTAATTTTATTGCGGTATCGATATCTGTTGAGTTAACCCCTTCCTGGTATAAAAATGCTGCTTCGTTTATTAAAGGCATCACAATGCGATTTACAATAAAACCTGGCGAATCTTTTACCCTGATTGGCGTTTTACCAAGTTTCTTTAGAAGATCGGTCACATATTCCACGGTTTGTTCCGATGTATCTGTACCGTACACGACCTCCGCCAAATGCATCTTCGACACAGGATTGAAAAAATGCATTCCTACAAATCTTCCTGGATTGGAAACTGACTTTGATAGTTCAGTTATCGAAAGAGAGGATGTATTTGTTGTAAAAATCGTATTTTGCGGACATACTGCACTTAATTCTTTAAACAATTGCTTTTTAATATTTATATCTTCGATCACAGACTCGATAATTAAATCTGCATCTGCGAGTTTTGACATATCAATTGTAGGTTCAATTCTGTCTGATGTATTTTCTTTTTCTTGAGGATTTGTTATTTTCAACAAACTTTTTTCAATTTCTTTGATGGCTTTGCTTGCTCCATCTTCAGTTCTACTATATATGATTACTGAATATCCCGCTTGAGCGAAAAACTGAGTAATCCCCTTTCCCATTATTCCAGTACCTACGACTCCTATTGTTTTTAGTTGCTCCTCTTTTGAACTTCCCGATTCGATCAAATCTCCAATATTATATTTTTCAAATGATTTCTTGATGTGTAAATTACCTCGATCATCCTCCAGTAATAATACATAATAGGGGACGCTGTCATGTTCCACTGAAGGAACGAAAATTTCTGTTATACCCTTGACTGTAAATGCAGTTACAGGTATTGAATTCAAATTACTACCGCAAAAGATACATTTTTCAATAGGATAGTACCATTCTCTATTACATTTTTCACATTTCCATACCATAATTAGACCCGCCTCAATATATGAATTACCGAAGTCCCGCCAATACCGCCAATATTATGGGTCAGTCCAATTTCTACCCCCCCAACCTGTCTTTTACCAGCCTCGTCTCGTAGTTGTGTTACAATCTCATATATTTGAGCAATGCCAGATGCCCCAACTGGGTGTCCATCTGCTTTAAGCCCACCATCGGTATTTATGGGGAGGTCTCCATGTAATGTTGTTCTCTCTTCTCTTATCCAATCCTTGCTTTCTCCGGGTTTGCATATTCCAATATCTTCCATTGCAATAAGTTCTGAGATGGTAAAGCAGTCATGCACTTCAATAATGTCAAGATCGGCTGGCGTGATTTTTGCTTGCTTAAAAGCACCTGCAGATGCTATCTTAGTTGCTGTAAACGAAGTGATATTTTTTCTCTGTACTAAAGAGATGGTATCTGTTGATAACTCAGATCCAATTACGTTAATATCTCTATCACTTTTTTTATTACGAGATATAATAACCGCAGAAGCACCATCCGATAAAGGACTGCAATCAAAAAGTTGTAGAGGAGATGATACAATAGGGGAATTTTCGATCATTTCCATAGTTACTTTTTTGTGATAAAAATGTGATAGGGGATTGAGATTTGCATTCGAATGGTTTTTTAATGAAATAAGTGATAGATCGTCATGGGTAGTGCCATATTTTATCATGTGCTGCTGTGCGATCAAAGCATAACTTGCAGGAAAAATCAGACCTTGTTCTCGGTATGTCTCTCTGTCCCCCGCCATCGAAAGGTATTCAGTACTTTCTATATTGGCTGCTGATGTCATTTTTTCTACACCAACGATAAGTACGTTTTCAAATCTGCTTAATGCTATAAGTCCTTGGTATAATGCACTTCCACCAGAAGCGCAAGCAGTTTCAACCCCAATGATAGGTATCCTGCGTTCTGGAAGTAAACTTGAAA
>JAIOTM010000119.1 GCA_021106755.1 Candidatus Cloacimonadota bacterium
GCTCATCATCCCACCGAGATTAAGGTGACATTAAAAGGAATGCGGGAGAGTATTTCTCAGCGAATTATTGCAGTGTTCCAACCCCACCTTTACAGCCGGACTAATGAGTTCCACGAAGCTTTTGGCACATCGTTTTTTCAGGCAGACTGCCTGATTGTAACTCCAATATATCCTGCGAGAGAAAAGCCTATCGAAGGCGTTACCGGAAAATTGATTGCTGACTCGGCAATCCAGTCGGGGCATCGTAATGTACACTACGCGAAAACCAATGAAGAAATTCTTCCTCTTATTCGTAGCGTTGCCAGGAAAGGTGACCTCGTAATAACAATGGGCGCCGGAAACATTTACCTTTTTGGCGAAAAACTTCTTGAGAAGTAAAAGAAAATGGAAAAAGAGAATAACCTACAGACGTTAGCGCAGTACTCCACCATTCAGATTGGCGGAACAGCGGATAATATATTCGCTCCCGCCACCCGCGATGAGCTATGCTCTATTATTAAGGAATATACTTCGCGGAATCTTCTGTTTATCGGTGGCGGTTCTAATCTGCTGTTACCTCCCGTTATTGATGGCTCGGTAGTGCTTGATGTAAATCTACCCCGTGTTCTTGATTGTGTCGGCACGCAAGTAACTGTCAGCTCGAATTATCCCATTGGCAGTCTGCTACGACAACTTATGCCCCAAAATATTGGTGGATTGGAATTCCTTGCCGGTATTCCCGCTCATATTGGTGGATTAGTAAAAATGAATGCCGGAGCCTGGGGAGAATCAATTGGTCAGTTTATTTCATCTGTACTTGTTATCAACAACGAGGGAGAAATAGAGGAAATTACCGCAGAGAGTATTGAATTCGGGTACAGAACATCAAATATTCCCGGCTACATTCTCGAAGTTACTTTAGAACTGAAAGAGATAGGTGCCAATGAGATTGAGCAGCGTTTCAGGAAAATTCTCGCTCATCGCAATGAGAGTCACCCTCTGGATACACCAAGTTTGGGCTGCTTCTTCAAGAATCTTGTGGATGATGAAGGTAACAAAACTTCCGCTGGCAAATTGATAGACGATTGCGGACTTAAAGGAACACGAATCGGGGGAGCAACCGTAAGCAATTCCCACGCTAATTTTATTATCAATATCCAGAACGCGACCTATGAAGATGTAACTGAATTATCATATCTGATTCAGAATACCGTTCTCAATCAAACAGGTGTACTTTTAGAGCCGGAAGTTATCATTATTCAGGGCAGGGAGGTGTAATGAAATTTGAACGCAAACGCAGAGGTAATAGCCGTTACTTCATTTTTATGCTGATGGCAATAGTAGTTCTTGTAATTTTAATCTATACGGGACGTAAAATACTCAGCAAATTTGATTTTCTTGATACGAAAACCATTGCCATATCTGGAAACCTTAATCTGCCGGAAGATTTTCTTCGTGAGCTTGCTTCCGGCTTCTATGGCAGAAATATCTATTCGGTCAGCGATGACGAGATTTTCGCACATTACGAAAACATAGTGCGAATCAAGTCCATCAAGGTCAGGAGACGTCTTCCCCATACAATTTGCATAAAAGTAGAAGAACGCCGTAGCCACTGCCTGCTGAAAACCACTAACGGGATATTAATCCCTATGGATAATGAACACGTTATTCTCGACAATAAAGGCTTTTATCCCTTCGAGGATGCTCCAATTATATCGGTTAATATCGACTCAGGGCAGCTTACAACCGGCTCTGTCTTCAACGATGATGAAACCAACCATTCGCTTGAGATGTTGAGCAGGATACAGGAAATAGACGCGGATTTCGCTCAGCGGATTTCCGAATTTTACCATAACAACGGGCAACTGCATCTCGTGGAAGTAAACAGCGGCAGCCGAATTCTTATTGGAGACGGTTTTCTTGAAGAAAAGCTGAAGCGTTTTGCCTTTTTTGAGCAAAATCAGGGGTTAGCACAAAATAGCACTGTTGACCTGCGTTTTCGTAATCAAATCGTTTGCTATACAAGATCGGGGAAATAATGAGAATATCTAAGAAAAAAGTTATTACAGCACTGGACATCGGAACAACCAAGATATGCGCGATTATCTCGGCTATTAACGAAGATGGGGAATTAGAAGTAAGAGGCATCGGCTCTACCCCATCGGAAGGACTTTCCAGAGGAATTGTCAAAAATATCGAGAAAGCATCCGAATCCATTAAAAAAGCATTAGAAAAAGCCGAACTTAATGCCGAGATGAAAGCTCAAAACATCTATGCCGGTATTGCTGGCGACCACATCCGAAGCTTCAACGCGATTGGACGCATCTCTATCCCTGACTCGAAAGACAACGAATCAACTGAGATAACGAGGGAAGATGTCAAACAGGTACTTAACTCTGCCAAACGAACCATAGAGTTCGAAAAAGGGCACGACAATCTGGAGATTATCCACGCTATTCCACAATACTACGAAGTTGATAACGAAACAGATATATTCAACCCGGTAAACATGAACGGCTACTACTTAACCGCACATGTACATGTGGTTCTCGCCGATAGTAACGCCCTGCGTAATCTGCGCAAGTGCATTGAATTAGCTGGTTATCACGAACACGCCGCTGTTCTGGAGCCAATTGCATCATCCTTTTCCGTGCTGGATGATAACGAGCGAAAACTGGGTTGTATCCTTTTAGACATTGGCAGTGGTACTACCGATATTTCTGTATTTTTCAACGAATCTATCCGCTTCAGCAATGTAAAAGCTGTAGGTGGAGATAACGTAACCAGCGACTTGTATATCGTCTTGCGTACAACTCCTTATTATGCTGAAGAACTGAAAATTAAGCACGGCAATGCTCTTCCTGAGACAATTTCAGAAGACGAAATGGTTACGCTGGAAGGAATTGGTGGCAGAGTGGAGAGTAAACAACCACTCCGAAAAGTTTCCGAGATTATCGAACCCCGTATGCGCGAGATACTTGATGTCGCTTACCGCACTGTATTCAGTAACTTCAAGCAAAACATGATTACAGCCGGATTGGTTCTGACAGGTGGAACCGCTCTGCTACACAACGCGGACAAACTGGCGGAAGAAATATTCAACATGCCTGTCAAAATCGGCTATCCTGACCTGAAACGACTGCAAGGTGCTACTGCCGAGCTTAATTCACCCATATTCGCCACTTCGGTAGGGCTTTTATACTACGCTCTCGAAGAACTTGAAGAAGAACGACCTGTTACAGATGGTAAAACCAAAACATATAAACGAAATTTCAAAGACAGTTTCAAATCAGTTTTCAAAAAAATAACAGACTACGTTTAGCATTACCAAGGGGGTAGCCATGCTAGAATACGCGGAAGAAATTACTCAAACACACTCAATTATCAAGATTATCGGAGTAGGCGGTGGCGGCGGAAACGCTGTTAATTCAATGATACGTAAAGGAATTGATGGAGTAGAATTCATCGTTGTCAACACAAACGAAAAAGATTTGGAAAATTCCTTAGCTCAGGTAAAAATCCAATTAGGTCCCAAAGCAACCAAAGGGCTAGGTTGCGGTGCTCATCCTGAACTTGGTCGTGAAGCCGCGGAAGAATCTGAGGAAGAGATTCGCAGTGCCTTAGCAGGTGCTGAAATGCTTTTCATCGCTGCCGGTATGGGTGGCGGAACCGGAACAGGTGCGGCTCCTGTAGTGGGCAGAATTGCGAAAGAGATGGGCATCCTTACAATGGCTATTGTAACCCGTCCATTTTTGTTTGAAGGTAAAATCAGGGGACAAAACGCCGAGTATGGTCTTCGCGAACTTAAAACCAATTCCGATACTTTAGTCGCGATTCCCAACGAAAAGTTGAAAGAGATATACTCTGATCTGGCGATTTTCGAAGCTTTCGAAAAAGCAGATTCCGTTCTGGCAAACGCCGCGAAAGCTGTTTCAGACATGATTAATATATCAGGTTACATCAGCGTTGATCTCGCGGATGTTAAAACAGTTATGGCTAATATGGGTTACACCCTTATGGGTACAGCTGTCTGCGAAGGTGAAGGCAGGGCAGCAAACGCCGCTCAACAGGCTATTGCCAATCCTCTGCTTTCGGATATCTCACTAGACGGTTGTAAGGCGATTCTTATCAACGTAACCGCCGGATACGACATGAAAACATCCGAGTTCGATACAATCTCTCAGGTTATTACCAATGAGACTGGAACCGACGCTAATATCATCATCGGACTGGTAATAGATGAAAAAATGACTGAAAAAATCAGCGTTACCATTATTGCCACCGGACTGATGACTGAAAACGATGAACAACCTGAGATGCCGGATTTTCAACAGAAAAGCGGAGAAGAGAAAAATCAACAGCTCGATATCGTATTCGAAGGAACGCGCCACAGACAAATGCAACTTGAACGCGACTGGAGCATTAATGACGAAAAAGGTGTCGAAAAAATTACTGAAAGTGAGCGGGCGGAGGTGCCTGCTTTTATCAGAAAATTTTCTAACTGATTCAGGGA
>JAIOTM010000433.1 GCA_021106755.1 Candidatus Cloacimonadota bacterium
ATCAGCAATATCAAGTTCTTCAGATAAAGCCCGACTGACACATTCGCAGTCGGCAACCTTCACTCCATTAATCTTGTTGAGATAAACCAGAACCAGCTTGCCTTTTTGCGTGTTTTTAATCTCTACATCATAGACCATAACACGACACTGCTCCGCTACTTTATTAGCAAGTACTTCAACTTGTTGCCGCTGATTTTCTTCTGTTGTTGCCACGCTGAATTTCCTCTATCTTAACACTTATTTTCTATCTTATTTCATCAATGAAACAAGGATTACGCTATAAAAAAAACCGACGACAACGTCAGTTTTCTGCATAAAACCGGCTTTTTCAACGGGTTATTCCCGTGTTTGTCATACAAAAGGAGACAGATTATTTGTCAAGAGAGAAATTATGCGGGCATCCCCGAAAAAGTTCTTGACACACTTCTCCGCATGGTTACGATATATGTAGAGTGTTTTAAACCTAAATAAATAGAGGAAAACTATGTACTATCTCAAATTCTGCGGGGGAGGAGGAGCTAATCGCTTCGTGTTTTTAGCCCCGGGGTTAAATCGCTCGGGGGTAACTGGAATGCGGCGTAGGGTACACAGACGCAGATTTTTTTAAGGTGACAAGTAATCTAATAAATGTAAATGGAACGAGGAGTATCCAAATGAAAAAGATGATGATAATGACGATACTGGTAATAAGCTTTTTTATGTTAAATGCACAAGACACAATCACAATTGGTCCTACAGGAGATCATCCAAGTTGGAGCCATATGATTGAAAACTCACAGTGTTATAGTTCTGGAGACATCGTTGAGTACCAGACAGGTACCTACACCAATCTAATGAATGTTGATTTCGATTTAACAATTCGTGAAGTAGCAGGACATTCTGTTGTAATAAGTACAGCGGGAATAGCAATTAGAGTATCTGGTGGAGCTGAAATCACAATCTTGGGTTTGACAATACATACAGAAACAAATTCTGGCGGTAATGGCATCCATATTCTTGGAAATTCAACTGTCACAGTTGAAGAATGTGTTATTGATGATATTGATAATCACAACATCTTTCTCAATACAGGTTCTACGCTTAATCTTACAGATACAACACTTGAAGGTGATATAGCTAATCCATCCGGGACTGGTATCCATGCGGAAGGAGGTGTTATTGATGCAACAAATGATTGTATTATTAAGGGTTTCGTACGAGGTATAAAACTACATGGTGACTATTCACCTAGTTTTACAGCCGAGGATATTGAGTTTTCTAATTGTAATTCCGCCATTTATCTTCAAGGCGGATCGGCATCAGTTACTGCAGGAGATTTCCACAACAACCAAACTGCTATTGCTCATAATGATAGACCACTTGTATTAATAAAATGTGATTTCTGGGAAAACACTCAAACTCCAATATCCATTAATTTGGGTGTAGAAGGAACAGTTATCAATATCGTAAATTGCAGAATTTATGATAATTCAGAGAGCGGAATCTCAATGACAACTTCTAATCAAGCAGTTGATGTTAACATCACAAAGTGCTTAATCGAAAATAATGACGACCATGGAATAACAGTTAGTTGCAACTCTGGACTTGATTTAGATATTGTAAACTGTACTATAACTAATAACGGAACCACTTCAGATGAACATGGCATAGAGAATTCACAGGGAACAGACCCAGATAACATGACGATTATAAATTCTATTATCTGGAACAATTTTGACGATGATCAAATTAGTGATGCTAATGCAATTGTGTCTTATTCCTGTATTGAAGATGGCTATGCTGGTATGACAAACAGTACTATTGCTAACCCAAATCTTGATGCCAACTACAATCTTACCTGGGACTCAACAGCCATGTCCCCCTGCATAGATAGGGGCGACCCAAATGAAGATACTGATACTGATGGGACCTGTAGTGACATGGGTTGTTTCCCGGCTGAAACCCATGAAATCCGCACCGAGAGTTTTAATGCTGGCATAACCTGGCTTAGCTTCCCCGCTCTACAGATTGTGACCGATAGTGTGGAAGTGGGAACTCTTATGACACGTTGGGGATTTAATGATGGCGGGGCAGGTGCCAATCTGGACGAAATCCTTTGGTTTTATGATGGAACGTCCGATAAATATCACTATTATAATGGCAATTGGCAAAATGGTGACCATGATTTCGCCAGTGTGGAAGGCTACAAGTTCGATATGGATGCTGCCGATGCTATGACAACCTGGGGACCCCGGGAAGCTCCGGATACAGACCTGTTAATTGATGTTGGGGCTTACAATCGTGAAACCTGGCTTGGTTATTTCATCGGAACTGGGCAACATCCAGAGGACGCGTTTCCTTCGACAGTTCTTGATAGCCTGATAATGGTAAAGCATCAGGATTGGGCAGGATATCTTATCCATGGTGAATGGGAATGGCCTGAGGGAGCAGCCATAAACTATGGTGATATGGTTGTAGTCCGTTTACATATAGATCAAGTAGAGGATATCTCTTTCGAGTGGTATCACTCCGCCCGTAATACCGATGATATCATTGATCTGTCTGATCGTCCTGCATCCCAACACTTCAACTGGACGGAAGAATTGGACTATGTACCGATATTTGTCGATTTCGATGCCACAAATCGCCCTGATGAAGTAGCTGTATATGCAGGTAGTATCTGCATGGGTGCCTGTGCTGTTTCGGCACTAGACACTTTTGCACAGATTAATGGCTATATAATGGACGAAAATAACCAGTATGATGACAGTAACCTGAGTTTCGTGTTATACTACGACAACAGAGCGAAAACACAGACTATCAACCAGTACTATGTTCAGGACATTGAGAGCGGTGTTTACTATCCTGAAGTAATCAACACAGGTAATTTGCGGGATGTTTACTTTGTCTCGAATAATCCTGATAATCCCGGCTCTATCCCACCGCCTCCACTTATGGAGATGTTTGCGTATCCTAATCCATTCAATCCCAGCACTCATATCCGGTACGACATTCCCGAAGCATCGGATGTTTCACTGAATATATACAACATAAAGGGACAGTTAGTAAGCACACTTGTTAACGATTACCGTGAAGCAGGTAGCTATCAGACAGAGTGGAAAGGTACTACCACAAACGGTAAACCCGCCGCCAGCGGCGTTTATTTTACCCGTCTCAAATCAGGCACTAACGTCAAAACTCAAAAACTGATGTTGCTGAAATAGTATCTTGTGGGGTGTCCCTCGTGGGCACCCTCTTGTCTATCTGTTCATTACAAGAAGGTACCCACGAGGGGCACCCCTACGAAAAGAAGAATAAGGCAATATCACCTACAAACCCGCCAGATGTAGAGACAAGGCATGCCTTGTCTCCCCTGTGATTGCAAAGGTAACGTTCAATTTTGAGACAAGGCATGCCTTGTCTCTACGTTCGGTTACCAAAATCAGATAATCCAAATCCAAAGGAAGCTAACATGCGTTTAAACATAATTCTCATCTTTCTCACGCTAACATTGTCCCTATCGGGCGTAACCCACACCGTTCGCCAAGACGGGCAGGGCGATTTTACCGTTATCCAGAACGCTATTATCGCCAGCACAGATGGCGATACAGTACTTGTCCACCCGGGACGCTACTTCGAGAACATTGAAATGACAGGCAGGAACATAACTCTTGCCTCGCTGGAAATAACTACAGGTAACTACGATTATGTGTATAACACCATAATAGACGGAAATCAGACAGGATCATGTATTGCCCTTTGGGACCCATGCAACGCTGTTACTATACAGGGGTTTACTCTAACCAATGGTAGTGGTAACTCGTATTATGGAAGCAATGTTACAACGGGCGGTGGAATTTACTGCCACATAAATGTAGATGTTCTCTACCTGACCAATCTGCTCGTTACAGGAAATCGTAACTCTTCTTCAGTTGGTGGAGTTTGCCTTTACTCAAATCTCACCTATCTTTCGGGTGTTTCCATACACGATAACGAAACTGCTGGTATAGCTGGGGGATTACATACAGAATTCGATAATATGTTAATCTTCGACCCAATTAACCGTTGTAGTATATATAACAACTACTCCGGTTGGGGGCAGGACATATACTATATGGATGCCCAGTTAACCTGCAATGTTATCCTCGATACATTTTCTGTAATACAAGATGATAACTATTTTGCAATTGGAATACCATCTGGTTCGTTAACTGTCCCCTGTTTCACTTTCGATATACAGCACAGTTATTACAATCAAGTAGAAGCGAACTTGTATGTAGCCCCCTGGGGAAATGACCAAAACAGCGGTTTAACTCCCTACGAACCACTTCAGCGGGTTGCTTACGCCTTGCATCTTATTTCCGCCGACTCAACCAATCATCGTACTGTTAGCTGTGCACCAGGAATTTATAGCAATAGCGGTAATCAGCAATACTTTCCGGCGTGTACTAAAAGCTATGTTACCTTAGAAGGAAGTTCAGAAGCACCAACTGTTTTTGATAACGAGATGAATCCGCGTCCATTTGTTTATACACCAGCCTATGGCAAGCACATTACGATACGGAATTTTGAATGGCGAAATTTGAACACAATCACAACTCTTGGTCCAAGCTATAATAGCCACCTGATTAGTGGCACTCCGATACTTTTTGAAAATATTAAGTTAGAAAATTGCACATCTATGTATGCAGCAGGTTTAACTGTCTTATCTTCTGAGAATGTTACGTTTCGGAACATTACTATGAATAACATGACAGCTTTTCAACAGTTAAGTGGGATATTTATATCACACTCAGATAATATTCTGGTGGAAAACTGCTCTTTCAATGATATGGTTTCCTTAAATTATGATAATCAGGGCTGGAGGAACGCGTTCTCTGCTGAGCATTGCGAAGGTGTTACGTTGCGAAACAGTAGTTTTCGCAACTGTTCTACTTCCTACTATGACGGGGCATCCGCAATTTTTATGGCACCTATGAACGGCACAACAGTAACAGATTATCTTGTAGAAAACGTTCTCGTAGCGGACTGCTATAGCCCTAATGCCAGAAGTGCTTTAACTATACATGGTACTAATGGAGGTTCTGCCGTAATTGCAAATTGCACATTTATTAATAATGAGAACCGTGTGGCAACGTTATTTACTTTAGGCAATGTTACTGTTAGAAATTCAATTTTTCGGAATAATTCACCCAATGAGTTTTTAATGCAAGCGGTTTCAAATCATCCAATAACTATATTAGACATAGACTACTGCAACATTGCAGGTGGGCAGGCATCTATCCAGAACCAAGACCCCTCTCATTATTCTACAATATGGGGCACTCACAACATAGAAGTTGACCCGCAGTTTGTGGGTAGCGGGCAATACACTTACACGCTCCAGCCCGGCTCCTCCTGCATAGACGCGGGCGACACCGCAACCACTATGCCGTGGTATATAGTTTACAACGAGCGTGTTTGGGACGGCGACAACGACGGCACAGCCGTTGCCGATATTGGAGCTTACGAATACCAGCCAATTTTCCCCGCAAG
>JAIOTM010000065.1 GCA_021106755.1 Candidatus Cloacimonadota bacterium
CAGCACAATTCGAGAGCGAATTAGTACAATTCTTAGCCGAAGCAGAGCAGCGAAAACCGTTTTGTTATCAAACCCGATTGGCTTATCTCGGAGTTCCGCCAATTTATACCAACCTATACGAATTTCTCAATCAATTTGAAGGAGATGTGGTTTTTAACGAAGTACAACGACAGTTCAGCATGCCCCCTAAAAGTCGGGATATAATAGAACAATATCTTTCTTATACATATCCTTATCGCATCAGTCAACGCCTTGATGACATTCTTTCTCAGTTAGAGCAACGCCAAATTCATGGTGTAATTAGCTACACTCAGGCGTTTTGCCATCGCCAGATTGATAACACTTTGTTACGCAAATTTATAGACTTACCGTTCTTAGTGTTAGAGGGAGACCGTCCCGGACCAATTGATTCCCGTACTGCCCTTCGACTTGAAAGTTTTCTCGACATGCTTTGCTAATTTGACACTATCTAAATTTTCGCAACAAAAATGTTGACACGTAGCAAATTTCTATTACATTGTCCTACATATATAACAAATGCCAGGAGGAAAACATGGCACTTAAAGAGTTAAAGACAGCAGAATTCGATAGTTCAATCAAAGAAGGCGTTTCAATTGTAGATTTCTGGGCACCATGGTGTGGTCCTTGCCGGATGGTTACTCCGATACTGGAAGAAATGGCAACTGAGATGCCGGAAGTTAAGTTCTACAAAATAAACGTGGATGAAGAACAGACAATTGCCGCTCGTTTTGGAATTATGAGTATCCCCACTTTGATTATTTTCAAAGATGGCGAAATCAAAGACACCGCAATCGGCGTAATGCCCAAGAAAACTATCAAGACAAAACTGGAAGCAGTTTAATAACTCAACACATACCTATTCAGCCCATTCTTTCGAGGATGGGCTTTTTTATTTTCAGATGCCCCGCTGCGGTCTGAGCTTCGATAAAAAACCAAACAGCCTCTGCTTCAGACATAGGAACTTCCCAGGTTGTTTCTACTGTCGCGGTAAAGCTCTCATCGGTTTTAAGACATCCCAATTGCTCTAACTTATATGTAAGCGGCGCGTGATTCGCGTAATCTGTTTCTAATACAAAATATCCACGGGCAATCAGCGGAATCAGTTTCGCTTTTTGTACAGCAACGTCCACGCTTTCACCGTAGGCATCAATCAGCCCCCGCACTCCCAGTTTAACTCCACCAAAATAGCGGGTAACAACAGCGGCAATGTTAGTGAGTTTATACCGCTGTATAACATTCAGCATCGGTTTCCCGGCAGTTCCGGCAGGTTCACCCGCGTCCGAGGAATGAAATGTTTCTCCCTGCTTGCCGATAATATATGCCCAGCAGTTATGGTTTGCCTGCTTGTGCTGTTTAGCGGTTTCGGTAATAACCTGCTTTGCTTCCTGAATTGTCAGCGCGGGAACCAGACGGCAGATAAAACGGGAGCGTTTTATTTTCAGTTCCCGCTCTACTGAAGACTCAATGTAAAAGAGAAGCTCAGACATAAACCAGTTAATCTCCCGGAGCCTGAATAGTTCAACTCCTGACACTTTTTTGTTATTTTTTCAAGACTGCTTTAACTTCCGTCTGCTGTCAAGAGATACTGACATCAAGCAAGGATACCTCCATTTTTTCAGGAAGATTTTGTGATGTTGTTTTCATGTTAAATGTTGCACTATGCATCTGAAGAAAACCTCCATTAAGTCAGAGTATATTTTGCCAGATTTCGGATTCGGAGGGTAAGAACACGCCGTCACCAGTTTTTTTATTCTCATAAAAAGATAGCTGTCACTTATGTAATCCAGTCCACAAGCAGTAACTTAGTGTTTTCTCAGACGAAAACACCTTATTTGACAAAATATCCATCTGATTTCTCTGGATTATCAGACAAAGTCGCGAAAAAACTGAGCAAGAAATCCAATTATTCACTGTTATCCGCTATAAATAGCACAAACATCTCCATTGTGGGGAGTATGCGCGTATTAGTACTAAAAAGGTCATCCCTGTCATCATTATAATACAGAAACAGGAAAAGCTTTATCCATATCGGATAATGGTAAAATGTCGTTAACAAGACAAATTACCGCACCTTCCCCACGTGGCTTGTTAAGATTCTGTAATAAGTGAAAATTCCTTAAATCCTTTTTCCCCGGCGAAGCCGTCATTTTTATTTCATCTGGATAAAGCTTACCATCACGTAAGATAAGCAAGTCAATTTCTTTTTTATACTTATTTCTGAAAAAATATATCGGAGGTTCCAAACCAACATTTGTAAAGCTTTTATATATTTCTCCTACAACCCAGGTCTCAAAAAACTGCCCTGCCATTGCACCTGATTCTAATGTTGTGCTACTGCTCCACCCCGTAAGAAAAGCTGCCAGACCTGTATCCATAAAATACAATTTTGGACTTTTAACAAATCTCTTTGTCAGGTTCGAATAATAGGGTTGCAATAAAAAACAAATCCCTGTGGTAATAAGTAACGATAACCAGTTCTTTGCTGTGTTTACAGCTATGTCAGCATCTCTGGCGAGATCGGACAAGTTCAGAAGACTTGCTGTACGGGCAGCGGTAGCTTTGAGAAACCGATTAAATGCCATCTCATTACTGATATGGACAAGGTCGTTTATATCACGTTTAAGGTATGTCTGTAGATAGGAATTGTAAAACATCTCCCAGTTAAGCTCCGGGCGAAGAGCTATTTCTGGGAGAGAACCTCTCCAGATTCTCTCGAAAATAGAAATTCTACTTAATTCCCCTATAGACAAAAATTCATTTGAAGGAAGGAAACAGGAACTGTTCTGTCCTTGTTGGTTCATCTCCCTGAGTGTCAGCCCGAAAAGTTCAAGAACTGCAACGCGTCCTGCCAATGATTCTGAAATACCTTTCATAAGATGGAATTTCTGCGATCCCGTTAACCAAAACATGTCTGGTTGTCGGTTCTCATCAACCCGCATTTTTATAAGAGGAAGTAAACCCGGAGCATATTGAATCTCGTCTATCAAGAGTTGCTCATTATATCTTTGCATAAAAAGGCTAGTGTAAAGATTGACAATTAAGCGGTCTAAAATATGTTTGTCC
>JAIOTM010000198.1 GCA_021106755.1 Candidatus Cloacimonadota bacterium
ACCCTCGTCTGGGAAAAACAGAGGATTTTCAGAAGTTTGTGAAGGAACTGCACAAGCGCGGAATGAAAATCATTATTGATACAGCTTTCAACCATACCGGGGATACGTTTTTTGCTTTCAGGGACGCTGTCAATAAGGGTCACGAATCACCCTATTACAACTGGTATGAATGGAAGAAGTGGCCAATTCCAGACCCTCTTCCCCACGGCGAAACACTCGCTGACTACTACAACTGCTGGTGGGGATTTGGTGAAATGCCAGACCTTAACTATGACCTCAGCCGAGATACTCCACATGAAAACAGCGTAAGAAACATAAGCGAAGCCACTCCGAACCAGCCTTTGATTGATTATGTTCTCGGTGTAGCAGATTACTGGATTGGAGAAATGGATGTTGATGGTTTCCGGTTAGATGTACCTAACGAAGTACCGTTCTGGTTCTGGGAATTATTCCGCAAGCGGGTTAAGACTCTTAAAAGCGATGCCTACCTTGTGGGAGAAATCTGGAGCAACGCTTCGGAGTGGATAAACGAAAAGTACTTTGACGCGGTGATGAATTATGCCTATTTCAAAGACCCGGTAATACGTTTTTTCGCCCTGCGCAAATGCAATGCCCAAACCTTTGACCACGATCTCAAACCCGCCCTCTCCGCCTATCCCACTCAGGCGCAAAAAGCCTTGATGAACATACTGGACAGTTACGACACCATGCGTTTTCTGCAAATCGCAGGGGAAGATGTTAAGCGATTGCGGTTAGCCCTGCTCTTTCAGATGACCTACATTGGGGTACCACATATCTGGTACGGGGATGAAATCGGCATGACAGGCGGAAAAGACCCCGATAACCGTCGTCCGTTTAACTGGAATTATGAGCAGGAAACATGGCGGGTAGAGTTACGCGATTACTATCGCATACTCATACAACTTCGTAAAACCCACGCGGTTTTCGTTGACGGCACATTCCATGTAATTACTGTTGCTGGGATGGCTTACGCGTTTCTTCGTAGTAACGATTCGGAAACAATTGTGGTTCTAATCAATAACAGTGACAGCAAACATACTTTTGTGCTTGACAATTTAGCGTCATCCTATACGGATTTATTAAACAGCAGACAGCTTATTGCTCCCGAAATCCAGATAGCTCCTATGTCGGGATTAATTCTGCTTGCAAACAAAGAGGAGAAATTATGAGTGAGAAAAGTGAAATTCTTGGATTAGCATTTGTTTCTGTTTACACTGACGACTTCGAAAAATCGTACAAATTCTATCATGAAGTACTGGGCTTACAAAAAGAGTTCGATATGGGCAATCAAGCCTGTTTCTTTGGGATTGGACCTGAAAATCACACAGGACTGTATCTGCAAGGTGGAAACGAGCGAATAGAATTCAAAGCTGACTCAATGCGGGCAGCATTCGTTTTATCTGTTCATTCGGCATTCAAGATGTACGAAAAACTTGTTGCACTTGATATAAAAATGATGCAGGAAGAGCCAATCGACATGGGACAAGGTGATTTCTGGTTTCAGTGCTACGATCCATGTGGCAACATTCTGGAGTTCCTTGGTGGTAAATAAATTTCATTTACTCTTTCCCATTGTTCTAGGTTTATTAATGATTACTGGTTATGCTCAAGCCAGCCCTCAAACCATACTTCTCCCCCCGAAAGAGCTACCTGAAGAAACTACGCCGGTAGCAGTCATGAAACTATCAGGCATACCGGAAGCATCCATCACTGTTACCCGTTTACTCTTGGCAATGCAGCAGGATGAGTGCGGTCAGCTGTTACTGAAAAGCTTTGTAGCTCCCTCTGAAATCGCTGCTATTGCCAACCCGGATTCAGTGCATATAAGCCGTTATCAGCCACAGGAATTTTTTATCACAGAAGTTCACGGTGACACCGTACAAGTCGTAATCAGTGGAGCCGATAAAAAGAACAAATGGAAACATCAGCTTACTTTCTTATGCGTGAGAGAAAACAACGCCGTATATGTAAAGCCTTCACCTGTTGTCGGTATGTATATTGACCCATGGATTAAAGCCGATACTTTTATTGAATAATACACAGACAATTACATAATATACCGGAGAGATAATGATTGCGAATTACTATTTCAGATTTGATTTACCACTTGTTTGCACTGCTATTCATAATGGACACGAAATGAGTCCTGACTGGCAGGCAAACCTTGCCATTACC
Source organism: Candidatus Cloacimonadota bacterium (assembly GCA_021106755.1). Lineage (GTDB taxonomy): Bacteria > Cloacimonadota > Cloacimonadia > Cloacimonadales > JAIOQZ01 > JAIOTM01. The sequence goes on from JAIOTM010000198.1 coordinate 2,197, forward strand.
AACAAAAACCGTAGTCGGGAAGAAGACCAGCACACCGGATTCTTTACTGAATTCTGCAACAACCGGATTATCGGTCGCTACACCCGCTTTGAGTGCGACCTTAACCGGCATCCCCGCAAAACTATCTATCTTAAACCAAAAGACGCCTGGGGACTTACAGTAAGAAAAGAGCCGCCAACCCCCGAAATGGTGCGAGCTGCCAAGGCAAAATATCAGATGTTCTATCGTCGAACCGGAAGAATGTTGCGAGAAATGGAGCGTACTTTTGGTCGTTTTCTCCTGCTGGATTTGCATTCCTATAACCACCGGCGAAAGGGGGCGGATGGTGAAATCGCGAATCAGGAAAAGAATCCTGAAATAATTATAGGCACCAGCACCATGCCGGAAAACCGGATGCCACTCGCTGAGATATTGCAAGATAAAATAACATCTTACGATTTCTATGGCGGAAGTATAGATGCCCGGATAAATGTGAAATTCCCTGGCGGTCATTTTTCGCGCTGGGTCATTTCCCATTTTCCTGATGCTATAGTTTTCGCAATTGAGTTCAAAAAAATCTGGATGGATGAATGGACCGGCAAAGTTGACAAAGAAAAACAAACGAAGATGCGGGAAGCCCTCGAATTGGCTGTACCTGAGTTATTAAAAACAATGAATGACAAAGCCTATGACTAAATCAATTAAAGCCGTTATTTTCGATCTCGACGGAACTCTCGTAGATACGTTAGAAGATATTCACGATGCCATGAACAAAGCACTGTCATCGTTTGGTTTTGCTCCTCACAGCCTCGAAAACTACTGTTACTTAGTGGGAAACGGGGTACGGGATATTGCCCATGATGCCCTCCCCGAATCCTCCCGCGATAACGATCAGATAGACCGGCT
>JAIOTM010000363.1 GCA_021106755.1 Candidatus Cloacimonadota bacterium
ATCATGCTCAATTAATCGTAGTGTGGATAGTGTGTAAGTTTGAAAGTTATCCAGCGATGCGGTAAATAACATGAAAATTTTCGAAAAAATGATCTAAAATCCGGTCAACTATTTTAGGACTGGACATTTATTCAGATACGTTCAACTTTCAACGATGATAGGTGAACAATATCCAATACTTAGATTTTTGCATAAATGATAGTTGACGTACAAAATTCGATTTGCAAATTAGTTTTGGTGCTATTTTTGCTTCGACATAGTTAGCACGGAGGATAAATGAGAAGAGTTCTGATAATATTGATACTGATTAGCCTTAGCCTGATAAGTGCACTGACAAAGTCTGTTGAGACCCAATCAGACTTACTGACGCTGAAATTGGATTTCTCCGATTACTCAATCAATCATTCAGATGGGTTTGTTTCGGTAACGATCCCTCAGGCAACATTATCGGCTGAACAGGGAAAACCAGCAATACCTGTGTACGAGACCAGAATCGCGGTTCCACCGGGTGGAGACATCAGCGTATCAGTATCGTCCAGTACAACTGAATCTATTTCGGTAAACAAAACGTATATGCCTGTCCCCCACGTTGACACATCAGGGAAAATGCCCCGCTTCGATTATATTATTGAAGCGGATGCGTATCAAAGAAGGGCTTCTCAGCTTGTGGAGACAAGCCCCGCCGAAACTTTCCGGGGTTACAGAACCTTTCGAATTACAGTACATCCAGTCGATTACGACCACGAGAACAAGAAACTGGATATTCATACAAAAATGGAATTGCGTATCTCAATATCGGGCAATAAAGCTTACAGAGGAGCTATAGCCGACAACTTTGATGAGGCAATGAAGCATATAATTCTCAACTGGGAGCAAGCCCGGCTGTGGCGACAAGAACAACGTAAAGACTCCATACATTTCGCTAATTTCTCCGCGTTTCCTTACTGGTGCCGTTTCGAGATAGACATAGATGGAATATTCAAAATCACTCAACAGGAGCTATCTGTTTTTCTTCCCGTTGGTGATATTGATCCAAACGAACTGCGCATATTCTCTACCGGAGGAGGATTAATTGATAGTGCTTTCGATAGTCCCGGTAACGAGTTCAAAGAAATTCCGCTCTATGTTTTCGGGGCTGCCGACAACAACTTCGACCCTGACGACTATATACTATTTTATGGTGACGCCAGAGATGGCTATGATAGAATTGAGTATATCAGCGATGCCGACTTTTACAATCCTTATTCTAAGAGTACGGTTTACTGGGTAACCTTTGGTAGCAGTGCCAAAGCTCCTAAGCGAGTTGAGCAAACCCAATTGACAGACCTTGGAGTTTACAGGAATACCCACCCGGCAAGGTATCATTATGAGCATGAGAGTTTTCATCCTGAAGACAGGGGATTTGACTGGTATTCAGATTATTACGGCAGCACAACAACTTCCACTTCTCAACACAGTTACATTTTTAATGCAACGCATCTCGATGACAATCAGGAACAGAATCTGGAAATCGCCATTCGGGAAGAACCCCAGGGACCAACTGTTTACCATAGCCATTCTATAGATGTCTATGTGAACGACAACCACCTTATTGGTGACGCTTTTAATGAAGGTGTCTGGAATGGCGACGGTTTGTTTGTAGAAACAGACAGTAGCGCTTTTCTTACCGAAGGAAGCAACGAATTGCTTCTGATAATCAACCGCATAGCGAGTACAGGATACTATTTAGATTATTTTACTGTCAATTATATGCAAGAGATTATCAAAGAGACAGGGAATCAGTTCTTCATCAACGTGGGAATTTCAGAAGCGAATCAGAATGTTTCCTGGTCAGGACAAGCAAGCAGTAATAGCCTGAAAGCCTGGGAGGTAACCGGATTCGACGAAGTAAGACTTCGACAAATCAGTCAGACAGGTAACAATTTCAGCTTTGTAGGCAACGGCAATGGTCAAATCATACTCACTTCCAACGAAGACTATCTCAACGTGAAAGACCTTACCAGTATTTCTCCCGTTACAATTACAAATTATCCAGGTAACATTGAGTGCCTTATCATCACACCGGAAAATATGCGGGAAGGTGCTGACGAAATCAAGCAAATCCATGAAAACAATCTTGGAGTAACAAGCTATGTGGTAGAGTTGCAGGACGTGTTCAATCAGTTCAACGGGGGAATGCCCGATCCAGAGGCAATCCGCCTAATGGTAAAGCATCTCTACCAGATACAGAATTCTGAACTTAAATATTTGCTTCTTATCGGATCAGGGGTTTCCGACTGGCGAAACTTTACAGGTTCAACCAACGGCAAAAATCAAATGATGGTGTATCAGAAAAACACTGTTAGCAGCGATGACTATTTTGCCTATTTCGATGGTACCAGCAATCCTGAGTTAGGGGTTGGCAGGCTACCGGCATTAAATACAGATCAATTAGACATAATGATTGAGCATATTAAGAATTATGTACAGAATCCCACCCCCGGCTGGTGGCGAAATACTGTGCTGATAGTTGCTGATGATCAATATAATTCCGGGCAGAATACGCAGACCAGCCATACTATGTATGCCGAACAAAACGCCCAGCAATTACACGCGTCGGTATATAAAGAGAAAGTATTTTCTATCGAATACGATTTAAACGAGTTTCACCGGAAACCACAAGTGCGGGATATAATCGTGGATAAGATTAACGAGGGTGTATTGGTATTCTACTATAACGGACACGGTTCGTTTGATACTCTCGGAGATGAAAAATATTTCACCGGTGGTGAAGTAGACGAACTGACAAACTCCGAAAGAATGACTTTCTTTCTGGCAGCTTCCTGTTCTGTCGGGTTATTTGATACATGGTATATTAACTGCCTTGCGGAAAAATACTCTACCAGCCAGACGGTGGCGCGATTGCCTCTTATGCCGCGTCCCGAAGCACTTCCGGTCCCGCCAATGTTTACATTTTTGGAACTCTGCTGGAGCAATGCGTAAACGAGCGTCAAACTTTAGGCACCGCATCTATGATAGCCAAGCAGAGTACAACCGGAGACGCGAAAAAATATATCCTCATGGGCGACCCGGTTCTATCTGTCGTTCCACCCCAGAGAGTTGCCTCGGTTGTTTACGAAAACAACCCGGATAGCCTGCAAGCATTGCAAACAGGCGTAGCCTGTGGAAATTTCAACAATACCTCCTTAGATGGGGCTACAATGTTACGCGTGTTCGACTCTGCAATACAAACATCCTATACCGCTGGCAACACCGTTACCTGGGATGTTCCCGGAGGAACGATTTTCCGCGGTAATAAGACTGTGGAAAACGGTGAATTCACGAACGTGGAATTCATTGTGCCCTATGATATCCTCGGCGGCGATAAAGGCACATTCGTAAGCTATTTCTGGGATGAAAACACCGAAAAGGATTATATAGTTTACGACTATCCTCTTAAAATCAAGGGACATACATTTCAAGCGGACAATCCTGATTCACCAGAGATTCATATCTGGCTTAATAACAGAAACTTTATAGCCGGGGACCCGGTAGGCAGTTTGCCCTTGCTCATCGCCTCAATCAGCGATTCCAATGGCGTTAATATTCTCGCTCAACCGGGACACAAAATACTGGTTCGATTAGACAACGAGAACATTCTGACAGATGTAACAAGTGGTTTCATCTATGATTTGGATTCCTGCATTTCGGGCGAACTGACCTGGACGCTGGAAAATATGTCGGAAGGACAGCACATTCTGGAATTAATCGCCTTTGATAATCAGAATCAACCATCGGTTGGAACAATTGAATTCAGGGTAGTTGACAAAGCTGATATGGAAGAAATAGCAATTGAACGGGTGGTTCCATACCCAAGCCCTTACACTGGCTCCGAAGATTTCTACTTCACATTCATCATCACTAAGAGCGCGGATGTAACTATTGATGTCTATACAATTACAGGCAGAAAAATCAAAAGAATCTCCAGAACAGGTCTGTTGGAAGGCTATAACCAGATTTTCTGGAATGTTAAAGATGGCGACGGAGACTCTATCGCGAATAATACATATTTCTACAAAATCAGAGCGAAATCTCTGGAAACAGGAAAGTCTGTTGAAACAATTGAAAAATTCGCAGTCTATAAATAAGCTGCAACGCACAATGTGGGTTAAAATAAGACTTCTTCTTGGAATTCTTTTACTCCTTGTGGTTGGGTGTACCAGAAATCCCGACATGCTGGTAATCGGGGCAATTGAAGATACGCCGGCAGTATTCCCGCTACTGAATGCCTACTTCTCGGAACTGATTATCAGAGATTCAGTGCGGATACAATTCTATTCTTCCGAGCACAGCCTTAACAAGGCTCTCACGAAAAACAGAGTAGATGTGGCATTTCTGCCGTTCGTGTGGTGCGTCCGTAATGCGGGAAACAACATTCAGACTCCCCTGCTTACTCCGTTGCAACGTGAAGGAGCGGCACTGTTATCGCCTCAGGATAACCTTACTCTCAGCGATCTCAAGAACAGCTCGATTGGATACATGCAAGCACAAAATCTTTCCTCAATGTTACGGATTCTGAACAAGCGGGATTCTCTGAATATGCAGTTAACGGGTTACAAATCATCTGCCAGAATGTTCAGTGATTTGAAAAAAGGAACTATCCGGGCGGCTACCCATACAGTACCTTATCTGTTCGAGTATATCGGCTCTAACACTCCTTTCCTATGGTTGGGAGATGAATTCCCAATGTACCCGTCCACTAGTGTACTGGTTTCTCCTCAGATTGCCGCGAACAAATCAACCATATCCAGAATGCGGCAGTTAGCCTATCTTAAACGAGGAATACAGATAACTTCCAGCTTTATCAATGGTTATCCAACGCAAAGCTACAAGACCTATGTTACTATAATGAATGCTACTTCAAAAGCATCACGATTAACATTGCGCCGATTGCGATATAACACTTTTATCTCGCCAGACCTATCAAACTACTACAGGGAAATAGCTCGTGAAGAAGGAAACGGCATCCAGTTTTCGGAATCCATGTTCCTTCCTGACAGTGTAGTCACACCTCGTTAGTAAAACTTTGCAAGATTTTCTTGACACAGTTTCAAATCATCAGTTTTTTGCTCTTTATCCATAGGCGGGATAGCTCAGTTGGTAGAGCAGAGGCCTGAAAAGCCTTGTGTCCCCAGTTCAAGTCTGGGTCCTGCCACCATTTTTTTCTCTTTATTAGGCATCTTCTTATTCTTGACTATTCCAATATCTTCTGCACAACTTCAGCGAATCCGTCATTCTCATTTGAAGCAACTACATTGAATTGCTGTTTTAATTCATCGGGAGCATTTGCAACAACATAACTTTTATGAGTTATTTCCAGAAGGTCTATATCATTGAAATCATTGCCAATTCCTACAGTTTCATTGTTTTCTATTACAAGTTCATTGCATAACCATTCTGCGGAATGTCCTTTAGAAATATTCTTTGGAAATATCTCCAGCCATATCGATTTGCTATCTAAAGGTGATGTAGCACGTATAACTTTTACAAAACCGAGTTCACTTTTCATTCTTTCAAATTTTTCTTCTTCATTTTGTTTAAGAACTGCCAAAAGTTGTGTAGCTTTGATTGGTGAACAATCTAGTTCCAAAGGTTGTGCAAATTCATTATATAATTTTATTCTTCGCTTAAAATCCGGTAATGAATGATGAATCCA
>JAIOTM010000174.1 GCA_021106755.1 Candidatus Cloacimonadota bacterium
AAGCATAACCTATTCAAAAAGGTGGCATGAGAGGTGAACAGTCTCCTATCAATTGCCAATACTCCACAATCAAAAAACTTGACAAACGACAGGTGTTTCATATTTTGTAAAAAATTTTTATAAAGGACGGTTATGGCGGTTAAACGGCATTGGCATTTGTCTCTCACAAAAACTGATTCCGCAAAGGTTTATCAGTTTAACTTACCCTACAAGCTCGATCTCTGGTTGCTTGTAGTTGTTGCCGCTTTACTGCTTACCATTGCCGCGTCGTTTGTTTATGTAGGTTTGCAACACACAGATATTGTCCGCATGAAAAGGTTGGCGGAAGAGAATCGATTGCTTCGGGATAAGCTCGTCTCGATGTCTGATGAAATCGACATGATAACTGCCAAACTCAAACGCATGGAAAGCTGGGAAGACTCAATCCGGGCGGATGAGAACCTTAAATCAATCAACAAAGAAATTCGGGCGATGGGTACAGGTGGTTTGCCGCAAATCGACACAACTTTCGAGTTATTCGATTCGAAATTGCATAATCGATACAACAAAGTTATGCAAAAACTGAATCACCTGCAACGGCGGAGCGAATTCAGTTCGCAAACTCACGCGGAGCTTCTTGAAAAAGTTAAACTTAAAGACGAGATTTATTGCAACACACCTTCTATATATCCCGCTTTCGGACGAATTTCCTCACCTTATGGTTGGCGGAGAAAACATCCTGTTACCGGAAGACGTTCGTTTCATCATGGTATTGATATCGCGAACGCGCGGGGAACACCAATTTACGCTACAGCCGATGGAGTTGTTGAGAAAGCCAAGTATAGCAACTTACTGGGCAGAATGATAATTATCAACCACGAATTTGGATATAAAACCAAGTATGGACACCTCGCTAAGATGCTTGTTACTAATGGAGATAAGGTTAAGAAAGGGCAAATAATCGGTCTAATGGGTGCTTCCGGGCGACGAAGCACTGGCACTCATATCCATTATGAAGTGAGTCATTACGGTAAAACACGTAATCCCTGGTATTTCCTGAACAAGTTAGAAGAAGACATTAAACTTTAGGGCGGCAAGGCAATTAAAGCTTACGCTTATCTTAACGGTAGCTTTGAAACAATTAATAAAATTATTCCATCAACCGAAGAGCAATCTATAGTCATTGCAGTGGATGGCGGTCTTAAGCATTTAGATACTCTAAGCATTATCCCGGATGTTATAATAGGGGATATGGATTCGGTTTCGTCAGAGATGCTTTCCCGTTATTTCAAAACGAGTCATATATTTACTTATCCTGTGGAAAAAGATAAAACAGACGCGGAACTGGCACTTGACTGGTGTTTGGATAACAATGTGAAGGAACTCATATTCGTCAGTTCTTTTGATGGACGTGCCGATCAATTGATGAGTCATTTTATACTGTTACGAATTGCTGCCACATACGGAATAAATGCTGAAATACGTAGCAACTCTCAAAGAGTTCTTCTAATGGAGTACGAGACTTTGCTTGAAGTGAATATAGGGGATACGGTGTCGTTAATCCCACATAGCAAAGAAGTTACAGGTGTAACAACATCAGGGCTGAAGTATCCTCTTAAAGGTGAAACGTTGTTTTCTGAATCCACGCGCGGAATCAGCAACGTCGCAATTGCTAAAAAAGTTAAAATTTCCTTTACAGATGGTCTGTTGTATGTTATGGTGATTAATTGAGTATAGATAGTGTTTAACTCACATTATCTATGTCAATATGGGAGATAAACAATGAAAAGCGAAGTTTCGTTTGAAGATGCGATTATAAGACTCGAATCCATTGTAGAGGAACTTGAGGATGGTACAAACAGTCTTGATTATGTGGTTGAGCTGTTCGAAGAAGGTTCGCTACTGGTTAAACAGTGTAATCAGTATTTACGGGAAGTAGAGCAGAAAATTGAAATTCTTAACACAAAATTGAGTGAAAATATTGAAGGCGAAGTGCCGGAGGCTGGGAATGATAATTCTTAAAAAAGATATGAAAGAAAAGCGTGAACTGATAAACATCACGTTAGACAGGTTCTTACCCCGAAAAGACGAATATCCTAAAGATATTCACAAAGCGATGAGGCATACCCTTTTTGCTGGAGGAAAACGGTTGCGTCCGTATCTGGCAATGACCACTTTCATGTTGTTTTCCGATAAGATAAATAAAATACGTCCGGTCGCTTCAGCGATTGAGATGTTGCACACATATACACTTATACACGATGATTTACCGGATATAGATAACGATGAGTACCGTCGCGGGAAGAAAACCTGCCACACCGTGTATGGAACAGATCTGGCACTTCTCGCGGGTGATTCGATGATAACCTACGCCTTCGAGATTCTCACTTTAGTTGACCTTCCGATGGAAACCCGAATAACCATGATAACGGAAATGGCACGGGAAACAGGCTATAGAGGACTTATCAACGGGCAAATGGCAGATATTCTGGCAGAAGGACGAGAGACCTCTAAAAAGCAACTTGCATACATACACGAAAATAAAACTGCCAGACTGATTCGTCTGGCGATTCGCTTTGGTTGTTATACTGCCAGAGCATCAAGTAGCGATATTACCCGGCTTGAGGCTTTTGGCGACAAGATAGGGCTTGCCTTTCAGATTATGGATGATATCCTTGATATCGAAGGGGAAAAGCACCTGTTTGGTAAAACTATCGGCAAAGATGTCGCTATGAAAAAAGCAACCTACCCATCAATCTACGGTCTGGAGGAATCCAGAGAAATGGCGACAAACCTCATTGAAGAAGCCAAGGCACTTCTGGAGCCATACGGAGAAAAGGCGGAAGCGCTACTCCTGCTGTCCGATTTTATTCTCACCCGAAAATTCTGATGCTTAAGATTAAGCTGAAAAAGCTGGAACCCGGAGCGAAACTACCCCGGATGATGTCCGCTAATGCCGCTGGCTACGACCTTTTTGCCTCTAATTCAGAGCCTGTTGAAGTGAAGGCGGGAACTGTTGAACTAATTCCAACCGGCATTGCGATAAGCTTGCCTCCCGGATTTGAAGCACAGGTACGCCCCCGTAGCGGTCTCGCTCTGAAAAATCTGGTTGCCCCTCTTAATTCGCCTGGCACAATAGACGCGGATTACCGGGGAGAAGTGAAAGTAATTCTCTTTAATTTTGGCAAAACTCCCTTTTTTGTTGAGCCAGGTATGAGGATAGCTCAGATGATTATATCGAAGCATGAGAGGGCGGCCTTTGAGGTAGTAGAAGAGTTAGATGATACTCACCGTGGTAGCGGCGGGTTTGGACATACCGATAAATAAGAGAGGCTACATGGATATTACTGAACAAGTTACATACAATACAGTTCAAAAGCTTAAAAAAGAAAAAAACGCAATAGTCCTTGCCCATAATTACCAGATACTGCCTGTACAACACCTCGCGGACTTCATAGGCGATTCATTACAGCTTGCTCAGGAAGCGGCAAAAGCAAAAGCGGAAATTATTGTCTTTTGCGGAGTCAGATTTATGGCGGAAACTGCTAAGTTATTGAATCCTGAAGCCAGAATCCTGCTTCCGGTTATGGAAGCTGGTTGTCCAATGGCAGATATGCTCACGGCGGAGCAACTCATTGATTTCAAAGAGAAGCACCCCGGCGCGACTGTTATGTGCTACGTCAATTCTTCGGTAGAAGTAAAGGCTGTCAGCGACATCTGTTGCACATCTTCCAATGCTGTAAAGATTATAGAATCGCTTCCTCCTGATGAAAAAATCCTGTTTGTACCTGATCAGAATCTGGGGCAGTACGCCGCGATGAAAACCGGACGGAACATCATTGTATGGGATGGCTATTGCATGGTACATCATCACAAGATTACGTTGAAGGATGTGGACGGGATGCGAATGGAACACCCCGATTATACGTTGATGGTGCATCCCGAATGCCCCCCCGCGATATTTAATCGTGCCGACAAGGTTGGCTCCACTAAACAGATGGCAGATTTTGTCCGTGATAACGATAAAGTTGTTCTCGGAACAGAAGTTGGGTTAATTGACCAGCTTTCGGAGATGTATCCTGAAAAAAATATCTTTCCATTATCTATTCGGGCTACTTGCCTGAACATGAAGAAAACATCCCCTCGTGATGTGCTTCTATCGCTGATAGAAGAAAAGCACGAGATTGTTATAGACCCAAAAATCGCGGATGCGGCGTTAAAAAGCGTTCAGCGAATGCTGGAGTATTAAAGCAGGCGTTAAGCTTGATTCAGCGGTTATTTCTTGAAGTCCAACTTTATGTAAAGAGCGATGTAAGAAAAAACAAGGAACAACTGTCGTCTCAACCTTGACACACCACCAACACGATGCCAGCAGACACAGTCTATAAAAGTTATTTATCTGAAGTCTGAGCAAGAGGAAATATGCCAGCGGAAGAAAAAGTTATCCTTCCCGATGGAGAGACAGTAATTAATCAGTCTGTTGGTCAGCCTGTAAGCTCTGATACAGCGTTTCTTGTGGAGATTCTGTCGCAAGAGATTTCCCCGAAAATGATAAATATACTGGATGTTGGCTGTGGCAATGGAATAATTGCGCTGATGCTGGCAAGAAGGTTTCCGGCAACCCGGATTACCGGGATAGACATTCAGCCCGGACTGATAAATCTGGCACTGAAGAATGCTGATTGCTGCCGGGTAAATGTTGATTTTCTAAAAGCGGACTTGCGAAAGTTTTCGTGTATTGATAAGTTTAATATAATTGTGGCAAACCCACCATATTTTGCGATTGGTAGTGGTAGAATGGGAACTGATGATGAGCGAAATCGCTCTCGCTTTGAACTGGACTGTAACTTGCCGGATGTGATTGATTGTATTGCCCGGAATTGTAAACCAGACGGAAATGCTTATGTAATGTATCCGGCAATGCGGGAGGCTCAGTTAACAGAGCATATCCGCAAAAACGGAATGATGATAGTTGAACGCTGGGTTTCGTCGGGAAACAATAAGCGGGAAGCCCGCGTTTACAAAATAATTTGGGAGAAAGCTGATGTTGCTACTGCTGAATGAAGTAGAGATTTTTGCCGGAGAAAACCTTCTACTGAAAATTGACGATCTGGAGTTAGAAGGTCGAAGCGGTATGCTGATTATAGGGCAATCAAGTAGCGGAAAAAGTCTGTTGCTGAAAACCATTTTCGGGGAGTACAAAAACTATCAGGGTGAGGTGCTTATCAACGATTCATCACCTTTTTCGTTCTCCCGCCGAAAATCCATGATACTTATCGAGCGCGTTCCTCACCTTTTACCACGCTCCAGCGTGTGGAGCAATCTGATTCTCCCGTTTAATAAACTTTCCCGCCGACACCGTCAGCGGCTTACCGAGCTAAGCGACATAGCCGGAGTGAACAATTTATTTGATTTACCAGCAAGCGAGATTTCGTACTCGCAGATGAAGTTACTGGAAATAATCCGGGCTGTTGTACAACAACCTTTCCTCATTCTTATAGATGATATTGATACATATTTCGATGAACCTACTTTGAAAATCGCGGGGACTATTCTCGACAACGCCGTAAGTGCGGGAACCGCTGTTCTCGCTACCGGTAAGGCGAGAGTTGGGGAGTTTAACAAAGTTTTTAAGCTTAATAATGGGGAACTTGTAGCAATATGAAGCGAAACATCATCCTGCAAATAATCACTATCGCGATTGTGCTTACTATGTGGGATTTTTCTCATATCCGGCAACAAGTACTTACAAATAGTTTTCAGGACAAGCTTAGTGCTTTACCTTTGATAGTTTACCTGAAATCTGGTATGCATGAAAAAATTCGGGGTAAATTAGACAATCTGGCATTATTCAGAAGCATCGAATTTATTGAGGGAAATATTATAGCAGACAGTCTGATGGCTGAGTATCATTTAGAGCATTCGCGGGAAGCACTTACAGCGTATCCTCTACCAGATGTGCTTCAGTTGTATCCCGACCCTTTGGTTTTTAATTCCGCGGCGATAGACTCTGTATTGATATATCTGAACAGGCAGGAAAAAGTTATTGAAAATATTCAGTTCAACCAAATCCGCTGGAACTCCATTCAGTCAGAAATCTCCAATGGTGAGATGTTGTATAAAATTTATACGGGATTCTATGGCTTTTTGACGTTTTTACTGGCAATGCTGATGATAGCAATTGACCGCCAAAGCAGTGAAGAATACTGGCGTGTTTTTGAACGAGCCGGAGGAGATATACGCATTCGCCGTCGTCGCTTTATCTGGCAGGCTTTGATATTGCTTCTTCTGTCTTTGTTGCTTAGTGCTTTGTTTGTATTTCTTTACAGCAAGCTGGTTCTTAATCTAAGCCAGGTAAGTATTGCCCTGTTGGTACTGCCTGTCAGCCATTACCTGACCCAAACCGGAGTGCTGATTCTTGCTCTTGTACTTGCTGTACTTTTTACCCGGAGACAAACGAGATGAAATTCATCCCCAACGCTATTACTATGCTGAGGATAATCCTGGTTCCTGTTTTTTTATGGTTTGCTTTTATTACACCGGAAAAACCGGGGATGCTACTGGCGTTAGTGGTTTTCGCGGTAGCTTCTATCTCAGATTATTTCGATGGAATGCTGGCGCGCCGTTTGAATGTAGTCTCTAATTTTGGTAAAATTATGGACCCTCTCGCGGATAAGCTGTTGGTTATCGCGGCACTTGCCGCTCTCTTACGGGCAAATATTCAGATGATTGATCTATGGGTTCTCATTATTGTAGTTGGTCGTGAAATAGCGGTAACAATGATGCGTAACTATTACTCCCGCCATAATGTTATCATTCCGGCTAATATCTGGGGCAAGCTGAAAACAGTTACCCAGATGGTCGGTATTTCGCTGGCATTGTTGTTGATAACACTACATATTTATAATCGGTTGCCAGAAAATATCTGGGCAGTTTGTTTAACTGTTACTTTCTGGTATTTTAGGGGTGTGGCCCTTATCACCTTTATGTCTGGAGCCACCTATTTTATCGGGAAGAAGGAGAAACACTGATGCGGAGATGTTCAATATTATTGAGTTTTATCCTGATTATCCTGATACTGACAGCTTGTGGGAACGAGTCCGGGAGATATACTCCGAGAACACGGGGGACAGATGTTCGCAAGCCAATGTCGTGGGGACACGACCAGACAATTTATATCTTCGCGGATGAACCTGCCTGGCTCGCTTGTAAGGATACTCTTTCCCGAACATTGGAGCAAACCCGGCTTACTACCGAACACGAACAGTATTTCGAGCTTAAATACGCGGACTTCGGTTTGATTGATCATCACTACAAATACAAGAACCTGATTTTTCTCGCTAATGTGAATAGTCATGGTGAGGTGATGAATTTTCTTAAAGAGCGGTTGAGCAACGAGATAATCGACAAGGTAAAGCAAGAGCGGATAGGCATGTTTGTTCACCACAACCTGTGGGCAAACGACCAGATGGTTGTGTTTCTTATGGCAGATAATCTTACCGAACTGAAAACTTTTGTAGGAGAACAGAAAGTCAAAACTTTTGAGCTTTTCCTGAGAACACTGAAAGACAGACTGGCTACGCAGGTTTACAAGACCGATGTTTACCCGAGTTCTAACTTTGATAGTCGCTCCTGGAAGATGCAGATTCCGACCTCTTTCAAAATTCTGACAGTAAAAGACAGCACTTTGGTGTTTCGTGCCCGGCTGAATAATCAGCCAGACAGATATATTCTTGTCCACCGAGAGGTTGTGGAGAAATCGCCCGATGCCAACTGGTTCAAAAGCAAACGCCGTGAACTCGCAAACACCTTTTATGACGGCGACTCGTTTGAGGATAAAAATATTCAGTTAAAGAAAAGCAAACTCGGACTTTACCCATGTCTGGAGATGTGGGGATACTGGATTAATAATAAATACCTTGTAGGTGGAGGTTTTCAGAGTTTTCTTGTTTACAGTAGCGAAAAAGGCGAGGTTTACATCATTGATAACTCGGTTTATTATCCCGAAGGATTCAAATTAAAAGCTTTGCTTGAAACAAAAGTGATTAGTGAAACGTTTACAATAAAAAAAGAGAATCAGTGAAATAGAGTCTATGGCAATCTTTTCAGGATTAGCCTGATAACAAAAAACTCAGTTGTTATGAGTAAAGAAATGAGTAAGCAAACAAAAAACCAGATTGTTGTTTTGCCAGCAATCTGAATATTAAGGAGTAGTCGTATGCGATACTTTTTTGTAATTATTTTCGTTATCACTGCCTTTTGCAGTGTATCCGCCTTTGAAACTATGCAGTTAGTACAAGCTCCAACTGCCGGCATTCTGGAACGGGGAGAAGCCTCCACGCTCTTCAAAATTTATCGTAACAATGGGCTTCTTGCCGGAGCACGAGTAGGACTTTTCCAACGATTCCTGTTCGGTGTTTCTTACGGAGGTGAGCAGATTGTAGGCAACCTTGACCCTGTGTGGAATAAGCGGGTAGAGTTCAACGCTAAGTTTCGGATAATGGATGAAGACGCGCGATTTCCGGCAGTCGCTATTGGCATCAATACACAAGGGCACGGAGCGTATGACAGTAGTAATAACCGCTACGAAATCAAGTCCAAGGGCTTCTATTGCGTTGCCAGCCAGAATTTCAGCTTTCTGGGAAATCTTGGATTGCATGGCGGAATCAATTACAGCCTGGAAACCGGAGATGGCGATAAAGACCCCAACTTGTTTCTCGGAGTGGACAAAAGCATTGGTCCTGTTGTCTCCGCGGCATTAGAGTACGACACCGCCCTCAACGACAACAAAGAAGATAACGATGATTTGCGTGGAGATGGTAAAGGTTTTCTCAATGTTGGCATACAGGTAAAAATGACCGACAATCTCAGCGTTCATTTAACCGCACTTGACCTTCTCGAAAACGGTCCTGCTACTACCGTA
>JAIOTM010000308.1 GCA_021106755.1 Candidatus Cloacimonadota bacterium
GACTACCGTGTGTAACGGCTACTTCGGAGATAGTAACATGACCACCTGCTACTATGGTGCCTGTGCGTTCGTTTATTACTACTTTAGCTTTCTGTTGCGGGATTACCTGAATATTCTCAATACTCGAAACAAAAGGAATCAACCCTTTTCCCGCCAGCACAGAGTCGGGAACAATAACCTGAACTGAAACGCCATCTTCCGCCGAAGCAAGCCGCAGATTAAACAATTCGTTGATAGCTGTTGCGATTCGCCGGGCGGTCGTAAAATCGGGATTATGCAGGTTAATAAGTAGCTCGCCGTTATAGACTAACTGGCTGAAAACCTCTCGCTCCACGCAACCGCCACCGGGTATTCTGCCTGTAGTGGAAAAATTCTTACTGATAGAGCTTTTCTTCCCGCTAACACTGAATCCGCCAATAGATACAGCCCCTTGTGCCGTGGCGTATTGCTCCTTATCCGCACCAATCAGAGGTGTCATTATAAGCGTTCCACCTTGCAGGCTTTTCGCATCGCCCAGCGAAGAAACACTGACATCAAAAGTACTTCCAAGTTTGGTAAAAGGGGGAATTGTTGACGTTACCATTACAGCGGCTACGTTGTTAGGGCGTATTTTATTCATGGGAACACTAATCCCAAACCGCTCGACCATATTTTTTATGGATTGAGTTGTCATCTGCGAACTTGTACCATCGCCAGTACCGCTTAAACCAATTACCAAACCATATCCAATAACGTTGCGTGATACCATTCCACTGAATCCCGAAATATCTTTGATTCTCACCTGAGCACTTAACAGGCTCAGACTTACAATCATTATCGTCAGTATCGTCTTACGCATTGCTACCTCAACTGCATTTACTATGTTACCATCTATTATTTACCAGTTAACATCAAAAAAGGGGAACAGAGTTCCCCGTATTGCTATGTAAGCTCAGGAGATAAACTTCCCAAGCCACTGTGAGGGAGTTGCACCCTCAATGCCTAACCGAACCAGACAGTTTGGCACTCGTAATCAGCAAAACCACACTATTTTACTTTTTCTTTCGATATTAGATTTGCAAACCCTGTGCCATTGAAAGGCAGATGCTGTTTAATGTTGTTTTTATTGGAGTTAGAGTTATTATCGAAGGCAAAGGCAAATAAAGAAGGGAGAAAAAAAGGAAATATTTTCCTGATTAGGTGAATTTACACGGCTTGGGATATATACAGGATTAGAAAAGCATTTACCATTTGTCATTTAGAGAACTTCACTTACTCGTTTTTTTCTCTTATTTCTTATTTGTTATTTCAACCGCAGGTCGTATTGTTATGTCAAGTCTGAATTGACATCCAGATTCTCAGATGTACACTTTTACTCCTGCGGTCTTGTAGGGGTACTCCTCGTGGGTACCCTTCCTTACTAATAAAACAACGGAATAAATGGGCAACCACCTACAGACCCGCCAAGGACTGGCTTGCGGATTGCCTACAAAGAGAAACCGTCACCTGATGCTTGACATGACAGTAGTTATTTCTCAGTACTTTGCGGTATCCAGTTTTCAGCTTGTTGTATTCCTGTTTTCTCGTCCACGCGGCGTAATAACACCATTCCCGCGAGAAAGAACACCAGTACAACCGCAATAGAATACCGCTGAGACCCGGTAATTCGGGCAACCTCTCCATAAATAAGCGGACCAATCACCGAAGCAAGCCGTCCGGTAAGCGAATAAAAACCAAAAAACTCGCTCATTTTTTCGTCGGGAGTAAGTAGTGCCAGCATTGTGCGGCTTGCCGACTGGCTCGAACCCATTGCAATCCCTGCCAGAAGACCCACCAGATAGAACTCGGTAATGTCTCGACAGAATATGGCTCCGAGCACGACAAAAATCCAGATAAGCAGTGTAATAGAGATAGTTTTAATCGCGCCGATGTGGTCGATAATATAACCGAATCCCAAAGCTCCGGCAATAGAAGTTGTCTGTGCTATAATAAAGTAGAGAATAAGTTGCTTAGTATTCATTCCAAACCGCGTAGCACCGTATATTGAAGCAAATGTGATTACAACCACAATTCCTTCATTATAAACGAGGTAGCTGATGATATAGCGGAAAAGCTGGGGTAATTTTCGGATATTTTCAAACGAGTAGCGGATTCGCTGGCAGGCAATCCGGTAGTAATTTGAACGCTTCGATGGAAGGCGTACTTCCCGCAACAACCAGAACGTGATAACCGCGAATGAACCATAGAAAAGTGCTACTACCGGAAAGACCAATCGTGTATGTGACTGGCTGAACGGAAATACTAACGCCAGAGCCAGAAGTCCGCCAACATAGCCGATTGCCCAACCCCAACCGGAAACTTTCCCCATTTGGTCCCGACTGGTGATTTCCGGCAGAAAGGCATTGTAAAACACATTGGCACTGTTAAAACCAAAATTGGCAATGATGAAAAATATCATTCCTTTTGTTACATCTCCAGCTTCGACAAAATAGAGCAGAGCAGTGAAAATTACTGATAAATAGCAAAAGATAAAGAGAAACTTCTTCTTTGAACGGGAGTAATCTGCCACAGCTCCGAAGATTGGTGCACTAAGAGCTACCATTATCATCGAAATTGCTATGGCACGTCCCCAGAGAGCTGTACCTAACTCACCGTTATTGACTACAACATTCTTAAATTAAAACCTATATACCACTGTTACAATGATAGTAACGAAGGACGAATTAGCAAAATCGTACATCATCCAGCCAAAAACACTTCGGCTGATTGCCTTTTTTCGTTTTGTTTTTTCAGCCACTATAACACACTTCCTCGCTCTGGCTTGTCGGTAAGATTAAGTACCGGCAGATTGAAATCCCTGTAATCGCCGATGTCAGGAGCAGCAATAAGCACTTGATGCTGTCCGTGCAGCATATTAAGAATATTACTCCGCCGGGAAGCGTCCAGTTCAGCGAGAACATCATCAAGCATCAGCACTGGTGATTCTCCGGTTGAGCGTTTTACCATCTCAGCCTGAACCAACCGCAGAGCAATCGCAATACTTCGATTTTGCCCCTGCGACGCGAAAGAACGTACCCGTTTCCCATCGAGTAGAAAATCCCAGTCCGCGAGGTGAGGACCGAAAAGCGTTCTGCACTGCTCCCTTTCTCTATCTTCTGAAGTAGTTATCGCCTTGAGATAGCTCTCTTGAAACTTCTCACCCGAGGAAGTTGGTATCTCAAATTTGTACTCAACTTGCAGTTCTTCCTTTTCTCCCGAAATATCTCGATAATACTCCCGCAATACAGGTCGGAATTCGTCTAAGTAGCTCAATCGCTTCTCAATAACAGGTAAAGTAGCTTCAACAAAACTATTGTCCCACGCTTCTTTCTCAGCTCGGTTGAATCTCTCTTTCAGGAGTTGGTTCCGTTGTTTAAGAACCTGACGATAACGACGAAGATAATCTAAGTAGGTAACATCGTGTTGAGCGATTGCCAAATCGAAAAACCGCCGCCGTTCTCCTGGTGATCCGGTTACAATCTCAACATCTCCCGGCGCGCTATAGACTGTTTTGAATCCTCTGTACAATTCGCTTAATCTGTCGATTTGAACCGAGTCGATACTGATTGTTTTAATATGATTCGTGTCGCATGCAACTTCAATTGTATGTCGGCTTCCACTGTACTCAACTTCACCACTCAGGCGGAAAAACTCCTGCCCAAACCGTACAAGTTCTGAATCAGGTTTCAGGCGAATTGATTTGCCGGAGGATAGATAGGCAACAGCCTCAAGAAGGTTGGTTTTGCCGCAACCGTTAGCTCCGGTAATAAAAAGACCGGGAGCAGGAAACTCCAGCATCCGCCGATCATAATTTCTGAATTTCGTGAGTGATAACGAATGTAGAACCAATAGGCTTAAGTAATCCTCAATGGCATTAACAGGAAAGTGACTTCGTAATTTGCCTCTAAGTCCATATTATAGATTAGTGCAGGACCCTGAGAGTTACTGAGTTTAAAAAGCACTTTGTCTGTTTCGATAACATTGAGTATAGACTGCAAGTATTTATAGTTGAAAGCGATTTTAGTAGGCTCCCCCGCAAATTCATATTTGTCAATTTGTTCAACAGCTTCGCCCCGCTCTCTGTCTTTCGAGGAAATTTCTAACTTAGTCGCGTTGATTTCCATCTTGATACGGAAAGGCTCGTCTGGCGACAGAATTGAAATACGTCTGATAGCGTCGAGTAACAGTGACTTATCCACAGTAAGTATATTATTGTTCTCGGTGGGCATGGCTTTACGATACTCGGGGTAACGACCCTCCAGCACATGTGAAAATACTGTGAAATTGCCGTAGTGGAACAGTACTCTGTTTGATTCGAAACGCATCTGAATTTTTTTATTTTCATCGTTAACTGTTTTTCGAAGAAAAATCAGCCCTTTGGGAGGAATAATCTTTTCTGTTTCAGGGAGATCAGGATGAGACTGATTTAACTGAAAATCAGCGATTTTTTTTCCATCTGTCGCTGCCATTATCTGATATTCTGGTGACAGTTTCCAATAGATACCGGTGAAGATAGGTCGATTAGCTTCAATAGAGGCGGCAAAATGCGTATTAGCCACCATTTTGCGAAACATTCTGGCATCAATCTCAATAGCATTTTCCAGATTTGCTTCGGGGATAAGCGGATATTGCTCTACATCGGCACAATGCAAATCGAAATCCACATGACCGCAAGAAATATGTAATTTGTCTTCGATTTTTTCGCAATGAATCATTGCTTCAGGCATAGAGTTGATAATTTCTGTAAAATCTTTTGCAGATACTGCAAGCCGTCCTCCTTCACTCACACTCAAAGAGAATCTGGCAATTACAGTAATATCCAGATCTGTAGCTGTAAATCTAATGCTGTTATCATCAGGATTGGCTTCTATGAGGTAATTCGTGAGAATTGGAAGCGCGTTTTTAGAAGGTGCTATATTGTATAGACTTTGAATGTTAGCTACCAGATCTTTCTTTTCGACAGAGAATTTCATATCCACCTCGTATTTCGTAAGTTAAGAGTTTCCCCTTACGATAAGACAGTATAGAGATTAACGATTATTTGTCTATTTTTTATTTCTGGACATAAGAAGAACACATACTTATATGCTCAATTTTTCTTCTAAGCTGGTTTGCGTTTTTTCAATCCTTATCTCAAAACACTACCATTCATACGAATATAATTTGCTTTGATGAATGAAGAATCAATGTTTTTTGGGGGGACATAATCCTCCTTAGTCGAACGGGATAAATGGGCATCCACATACAGGCTGTGTGAAAATACAGCCTGACGACTACGTATATTTCCGCCGTTCTCATAATATATATATTCATATTTAATATCTTTTTTCCAATGACAGCAATTTTTGTTTAAATTGGAAAAATATTACGATTTTTGTCAATAAAGCCAGGTTTAATGAAAGTTCCTTGAAGTATTCCATGACTGCTCGCATCAACGATGCGA
>JAIOTM010000265.1 GCA_021106755.1 Candidatus Cloacimonadota bacterium
AAGCTTTACATTATGGACGAGCAGAAAAAGAAGATTCTCAATAGATACTCGTTCGATGATCTGGACGCGATATTTGAGATTGATGTCTCGCATGATGGTAAAAAGATTGTCTTTTCCGCCCAGCAGAATATGCAGAGCGATTTGTATATTTTCGAGCTGGAATCAGAAACAAGACAACAAATTACTAATGATAGATATAACGATGCCTCACCTCGCTGGTCATGTGATGATTCGCGAATTGCTTTTACTTCGGAACGGACTATAGTGGAGAAGGTTAATTCTGAACAGATATTCTACCAGCTTCGGGATAATATCCTTATCTATCATGTAACAAATGAAAAATTTACACAGGTCACTCAGGACGATTTTAATAACCATTCCCCCCAGTGGGCACCTGCGGATTCGCTTTTACTATTTATTTCAGAGCGGAAAGATGTTGCCAATTATGAAGCTATCCGATTAGAAACAGCGGAACGGGCACGGATTACAAAAACTCTATGCGGAGTTTTTCCCGGAGACCTTATCAGCACAGGCGATATACTGGTCTATTCATGCTTCTTTAACATGGGTTGGGACATTTACCTGATGAACAATCCGTTAGAGAATCTTGAGTTCGAGCCATACCAGAAGTCAATCGTGCTTACCCCCAGAAATGATTTTTACCAGCGTTTTAATATAGATCGCTATCAAAGATATGGTAAGAAGCGTGGTAAGTTCAAGAAAGTGTTTCCAAAGACTTACAAGCGTAACGTAACCGAGATAAATTTTGGTAACGCAGTTCAGAGTGACAGCCTTAACCGGGCATATAATAGGAATCTGGATACAAAACCGGATTCAATTTTCCAGATTCCGCGTATTACCCCATATCGATTGAAAATGTCGTTAGACAGATTCTGGGGCGGGATGGCTTATTCCACCGGAGTGGGCGCGATAGGCTTTGTTCAGTTCAGTATGAGTGATTTATTTGGAGACCACGGGATTGCGGTTCAGGCAGGATTCGGGGGAAGTTTCGATAATTCAGACTTTATCCTCAACTACATTTTCCGCGGGAGCAGACTGGATTATGGTTTAGGGTTCATATTTCTCACCGACGACACATATTACAATAATGGCTGGCTTTCCAGCGATGGTTTCCTCTATGACTATAAGATTCTTCGAAAACGCTATGGTGGCTATCTGCTTACCAGTTATCCGTTCAACAAATACTGGCGGGTGGATTTAGAAAATTTTGTTTACCAGCGCGAAGATTCCGATTATATCTGGGATGAACAAGACGAAAAGTGGCAGGCTGTTAACTATATCGACCAGAAAGCTCTCGTCTATAAACCTCAGCTTAGCTTAGTGCACGACAATGCTTTATATGGTCCAACGGGACCTATATCCGGCTGGCGGGCATCGTACATGATAAATAAAAGCTTTTCCAGAGAATTTGATTATCTCACTCAGTATCTCGATTTCCGTTACTATCAGTACTTAGCGAAACAATTCGCGATAGCGATGCGCGGCGTGGGCGGCATCAGTCTTGGTAATGACCCGCAGGTATTTGAACTGTGGGGTTACAATGGAGTGCGTGGTTTCGATGACAGCGACCTTGAAGGCGACACGAAATTTGTTGGAAGTTTAGAACTCCGTTACCCGTTTATTGAGTACCTGAAGTTCAACTTCCCTCTTCCGCTCACAATCAGCTATCTGCGTGGCAGTCTGTTTGCCGATGTCGGAAGCGTCTGGTTCCGGGACAATGGCTTTGTCGGAACGCAAAACGGCAGACTGAATGATCTCAAATTTGGCTTTGGCTTTGGTCCTCGCCTTAATGTAGGCTACTTTGTGCTGAAACTCGATATCGCCTGGAACTCCGACTGGATCGATACCAGCAAACCCAGATATTATATCTGGCTCATGCAGGATTTTTAGGGGGAAATTCGCTTGACCATTAGACCGGTTTTGCTAATAATGCAATAAATTAACATAGGAGACATGTATATGGCACCACGTGAAATGTGGGAAATTGAAGTGCAACACGAAGAATTGAATAAATACCGCCTTATTCGAGGGTCAGATCAAAGAAGCGTTGAACAAAAGGCTTATGCACAGCAACTTGCTTGGGAAGAAATGTGGGAAAAACAACAATCTAAAGACAATGCCGTAAAAAGAACAACTGAAGCAGAAGAAGCGATAGAACGCCTTGAGGCAATACTCCTTGATTCTTTAGAGATTAGTAGCAAGATTGATTGGGATAGTTTAATTGATAATGATAGTTTCCCAGTCAGTAAACCAGTTAGTCCAACGTTTGATCAACTTCCATCAGAACCAAATGAATCAGATGAGAAGTATCAGCCACATTTAACCTTTTTAGATATGTTATTTACAAAAGCAAGAAGAAGAAAAGACGACGAAGCTAAAATGAGATTTAATCAAGACCATGATATCTGGGAAAAAAAGAAACAAAAAACGGAGCAGAAAAACAGCAAAAAGAAACTAGATTATTCCATTAGTCTCGAAAATTGGGATAGTAACAAGCATAAGTTCAAAGAAAAACAGGATGAAAAGAACAGGCAGTTGCTAGATTTGAAGAAAAGGTACTTTAATTGCGAATATAATGCTGTGTCTGCTTATGTCGAAGCCGTATTATCAAACTCGGTATATCCTGAATATTTTCCAAAAGAATGGAATATAGAGTACAAAGCCGATAACAAAACACTAATTGTTGATTATTCTCTACCTGATATTGATTGTTTACCAACAATTAAGGAAATAAAATACATTATCTCAAGGAATGAATTTAAAGAAACTAAATTATCCAATGTCGTATTGAATAAATTATTTGACGGGCTTCTATATAAGATAGCATTAAGAACAATACATGAATTGTATGAAGCAGACGAAGTAGATGCTCTGCATTCTATCGTTTTCAATGGATGGGTTAATTCAATTAATAAAGCCACAGGGCGGAATGCAAACTCATGCATCATGTCCCTTCAAGCATCTAAAGGTGAATTTCTTTCAATCAATTTAAGAATGGTAGAGCCTAAAGCTTGTTTCAAGCAATTGAAAGGTATAGCTAGCAGTAAATTGCACATTCTGTCACCCGTTGCTCCGATAATTAGTATTGATAAAGAAGACAGTCGATTTGTTTCTGCATACGATGTAGTAGATGGTGTAGAGGAATCTGATAATCTTGCTGCAATGGATTGGCAGGATTTTGAACATTTAATTCGAGAGATTTTTGAAAAGGAATTCGTTAGTTCTGGTGGAGATGTAAAAATAACGCAAGCAAGCCGAGATGGTGGTGTAGATGCCATTGCCTTTGATCCAGATCCAATCCGTGGAGGGAAAATAGTTATACAAGCAAAAAGGTATACTAATATAGTAGGAGTTTCTGCTGTCAGAGATTTATATGGAACCACAGTTAATGAAGGAGCTACAAAGGGTATTCTTGTTACAACCTCAGATTATGGTCCTGATGCTTACGAATTTGCTAAGGGGAAACCACTAACATTATTAAACGGTGGTAACTTATTGCATTTACTCGAGAAGCACGGACATCGAGCTATAATTGATTTGAAAGCAGCTAAAAAAAAGTTATCTGAACAAAATCTATAATCCAAAACGGTATTTAGTTCCCATCCATCTTATTCCCCAAAACTCCCCCACAATCACCATGTCTATCTCCGCCGCCAGCTTCGCTAAATCTTATCTTTCAGATTTATAATACTGAGCTTGAGGCTGTTTTCTTCTGGAAAGAAACTCTCCCTAAATCCCTCTCTTTATTAAAGCGAGGGACTTCTAACAGTCTGTCATAGCTTGTCTTAGCACCCCTCTTTAGTTAAAGAGGGGTTGGGGGAGTTTGAAAACAAGCACAGACTTCTATATTATTCTGTTTCTATCCCCGTAGGGACAGACCTATGTGTCTGTCCTCTTAGAAAATGAAGAAACATTCCCAGCTAACCCGCAGATTCGCCATCTTAGAATCTGTATATTAAACTTCTGGGCGAACACACACAGGCTGTGTGAAAACAAAAGACGGCCATAAAAAAAAGCTCAAAA
>JAIOTM010000415.1 GCA_021106755.1 Candidatus Cloacimonadota bacterium
ACCGAAGCGATCCATCTAAGTGGACATGTAGTTCCGCTTTCGGGAGCTTTTTGATAAATTCTTTTGTTAATGGCATATATCCTCCATATTGTAGAGACAAGGCATGCCTTGTCTCAGATTGCGAGATTTACAGCAATCAGTGTTTTGATTATTACCTGAAAATCGGGATAGTTCCCAATCAAGCAGGTTTGTTAACAGCCTAAGACAAGGCATGCCTTGTCTCTACAAAAGGTCTGTTTTTTTGCACTTATTAATTTAGTAGGCAACTCCGAACAAAGTAAGCAGGATAGAAAAAGTATCCACTTTTTCATCCACTTGTGATGTTTTATCGGCGGGATTAGATAGAAGCAGGCTGGCTTCTATCCGCATGTGTTTCTTGAATTCATATCCCAGCCCAAAATAGACGCCGCTTCCAAATATATCCAATTCCTTCTTTTCTTTGATGGTTTCTAACCAGTTCGCGTAGCCGATTCCCGTTGAGAAATAAATTGAAGGCTCCCAATGGGTATCTTCCTGCCCCGGTCGGAAATAATAAGTCGCACCGAACCCACCTAACGCGTGGGAATATGATACTTGTTTTTCTTTATCTTTTTCTTGATAGTCACAAAACGTAGCCCCTTGAGTGAAATTGTGAAAGATAAGCTTATTGGTGGGAGCATATCCCAGCATCAAGCTTATTCCAAGCCCGAATCTATCATCAGTTTGTGAGGTTCTTGTGTCATTTTCCAGGTCTTTCTCGGTTTTGTGCCAGGATGTGTAAGATGGACCTAAGCCTAATCCTACGACAAAACCTTTCCGTTGACCATCAAACAGTCTGAATCCAGATAAAGTGAGAAAAAGACTCAAGATAATAGCTGTTAATATCCACTTCTTCATTTTTCCTGCCAATTTATTTTAATTTAGAGGCAATAGAGAATTGTGCAAGCAATAATTTCATTCTGAACAAAAAAAGAGCACCGAATTCGTCAGTGCTCTTCTGTCGATTAATCAACAAGATTAAAATAGCTTCATCTAAAAGGTGAAACCCATACCGAAACCGGTTGTGAACGAGTTATACTTAGCCATGTTAAAGTCTGCGTTAAAGTCGAATACACCAAGATGCAGGTTAAGACCAACTGTTAAACGGGCGGAGTTTTCACCTTCGATTTCGAAAGAGATATCAATTGGTTGAGTATCAATAAGAGATAGAGGGTCCAGCTCCACTTGATAGGCAAATTTCATTTTAGATGATTCCAGCGACAAGCCACCATAAGGTGTGATATTAAGAAATGCACCGCCAATAGTTTTACTTACATTTGCACCAACCATAAATGCGGTGGCTTCAATGTAGTTACCAAGCTCCATTTTCTGGCTGAACATCGAAATTGAGATGTCAACAGGGATAACGAATTGAGTGAGTTTATTCACCCAGACTTTTGGATTATGCTGAATACCCCAACCAAAGTAGGAGAATTCGCCCAGTTCTTCGTTTATTTCTATTGCCGGAACATAACGGAATACAAGATTTGTTCCGTACAATGTACCGAGAGTAAGTTGAGGGGCGAACGAAGGAAGAATAGGAAAATCTTCCAATATTCCGGTAACAGGTAACATTATTGTGTAGGGGTCAACATTATAATCGTGAGAACTTTGAGTGAGTGGTTCAATTATAGTTATTGTTTCTGTATCAGAGCTTACAGAAACACTATCGGCTGAACTTCCAATGATAGTAGGACCAGCAATAGTTGTTGTGAAAGGAGTTTCCATGATTTGCTCAATCAATAAATCCTTATGAGTCTGAGATATGTTATCAAGTGAAGGAGTCGCGTCAACAATTGTTGTTGCCTGCTCTCGTGTGAACCGAAATTGACCACTTTTGGAGAAATCTTTGGCATCATCCGGGAAAAACGAACCCATGAAAACGAATTTCAGACCAACATCAATTCCCCAGATTTTTCCCTTGGGCGCGTGAGTGTACCAGCCTCCGTTCAAATCCGCACCGAAAGCGGAAACAATTGGATTTACATAAGCTGTAGCTGCGT
Source organism: Candidatus Cloacimonadota bacterium (assembly GCA_021106755.1). Lineage (GTDB taxonomy): Bacteria > Cloacimonadota > Cloacimonadia > Cloacimonadales > JAIOQZ01 > JAIOTM01. The sequence goes on from JAIOTM010000415.1 coordinate 2,022, forward strand.
CTTTGGAAAGGGACTCTAAGGCTTCGTCAATGGAATCCTGTGCCCAGCAAGTGAGGCCCAGAACCGCGATAATAACAAGAAAAAGTGTCTTTTTCATTTGTTACCTCCAATTTTTTTCGGAGCTTATTTATTCTTGCAAAACCGTCAAGCTATCTTTGTAAGGATAGATAGTTTTTCTTCTCCTTCGACTCGAGAGGTACGTCGAGTCGAAGTTTCTTTTGTTTCAAGTTCTTCAATTTCAAGTTCTTCAATTTCGAGTCGTTGTCACTTTGTTCCTCACGACTCGAAGTAATCAATCAACAATCTATTAAATTTCTCAACTTGAATGAATCTTTCATATTCAAGTATAGTATCACGATAATCTTCGGGACAAAAAAACAAATCATTTAGAATTTTATCTTCAAACAACATGCTTTTTCTTTTTCCTATCCATTCAAGGTAATTTGAAAATTCCCAGTCTTCTAAAACAGAGACCAGGTTAGCTTTTTTCGGATTATAATGGATGTACTTACATAGATTTATAAAGTGACTGTCTTGGTAAATATTGATATGCTGAAGTGCTCCTTCGAAAAGAGAGCCTTTTCTTTTGTACTTGAAGTTATAATGTCGAACATAGGATGAAAATGAATCATTAAAATTTCTGTAAATAGCAACATCTGAATCCTGCCGAACAAGAAAATGAAAGTGGTTGGGCATTAAACAAAAAGCAAAGACTGTAGCAGGATAAAGTTTGAGGGTTTTGGTAAATTTATCTAAAAACCATAAATAATCATCTCTATCAATGAACAATTTAAAAGGAGAAATTGTTCTGTTATAGATATGAAAATATTCTCCTTCTACAAAATTCTCTTTTTTACATCTCATATTACTTCCTGAAAAATTATTTCTACCCGACTCGAGAGGTACGTTGAGTCGAAGTTTCTTTTGTTTCAAGTTCTTCAATTTCGAGTTCTTCAATTTCGAGTCGTTGTCATTCCATTCCTTACGACTCGAAGTAAGCGGAAAAAATTATAGTAAATTACCGCACCGCAATAATTGTTCCACTAAAGAAAGGTTGTATCATTCCGTCCTTTAGTTCCATTAGCAGAGCACCTTTGGAACTTACGCCTTTAACCTGTCCGGTAAACTCCTGAAAGCCTGTATCCAGCGTTACAACCTTGCCATTCAGTAGGTGATGGGAGCGAAAATCTTCTATATAAGGCATTAAACCATTCTGAATATAATTGGGTAGCTCGGCGGCTACCTGGTCAAAAATTGATATAGTAACTGCTTCGTTATCGACTGGTTTACCCGTTATCTTACTCAGCGAGATGGCGTTGAGTTCTGGCGGGAAGTTTTCAACATTTGTGTTGATACCAATTCCGATAACATGATAATGATGATGAGTTAAAGCATTGGTAAGGATTCCGCTGAGTTTACGGTTGCCATAATATATATCATTGGGCCATTTCAGCAGGACATCGGGAGCAGTTAGTGCCAGTGCTCTGCGAATGCAAACCCCGACGAACAAGGTTAGATTCGCACCTACATTCAGGTTTTGCAGAGCCGCAGTCATCCAGAGTCCGCCAGCAGGTGAATGCCAGATATTTTTCCCTCTACCTCTTCCTCCGCTCTGCTCATCGGCTACAACGAGGAAGTTTCCGAATTTAGTCTGATTGCGGATGTAACTTTCTGCAATTTTCATAGTGCTGGTAGCTTTGGATTTGTGGATTATTTCATCGAATAGTATGTGTTTCATAGTATTAACATTGCGTCGCCATAGCTGAAGAATCGATATTGCTGTTCTACCGCTTCCCGATAGGCGGCTATTGTATATTTGTATCCCGCGAAAGCCGAAACCAGCATTAACAATGTGGAGCCTGGCATGTGGAAGTTAGTGAGTAGTCCATCAATCATTTGCAATTGCTTTCCCGGATATAGAAACAAATCAGTCCATTTCTCGCCTGATGTCAGTTTTCCCTCAACGGCAAAGCTTTCTAATGTTCGGGTGCTGGTAGTGCCTACCGCGATTACCCGCCGTTTTTCCCGCTTCGCCAGATTTACCATCTCAGCGGTTTCGGGAGAAACCGCGCAAAACTCCGAGTGCATTATGTGGTCGCGGATATCGTTGGTTTTTACTGGTCGGAATGTGCCGAGTCCTACTTGCAGAAGCACATCGCACGTTAGCACCCCTCTGGTTTTCAATAACTTCAACATACTTTTAGTAAAATGTAAGCCAGCGGTTGGTGCTGCTACCGAGCCGGGAGTTTCCGCGTAAACAGTCTGGTAATTGGTTTTGTCCTCAGCTATTGCATCCCGTCTGATGTAAGGAGGAAGCGGCATTTTCCCCAATGTTTCGATAACTTCCAATAACGGCTGGTCGGTAATGAATTCTACAAGGCAGTCCTGCTCTCTCTTTTCTTTGATGATAGCCAGCAAATTCTCGCCTATGATAATTTCGCTACCGGGAGGAAGCCGTCGTCCGGGACGAACTAAGCATCGCCAGAGCAGGGGAGAAACTTCCTGGAGCAGGAAAATCTCTACTTTCCCGCCTGTTGGCTTGTGTCCGAACAATCTGGCGGGGATAACCCTGGTGCGATTAAGAACCAGAACATCTCCCGCTTGCAGTTAATCTCCAAGGCGACTGAAAACGGAGTGCTTAATACTGCCATTTTGTCGGTTGAGCGTGATAAGACGGGCATCTTCCCGTTTTTGTGTAGGATATTGAGCTATTAGTTCTTGTGGCAGATTGTACAGATAAGCATCTTTGAGAGTCAGGTTGCTGGAATCGTTTTTCATCTCGTAACCGGACAGTTTATTTTCCACCGGTAATGAAGAATTCCTCACCAGAAATGTAGCTGTTCTCATCCGAAATTAGAAAAAGACTAAGTCCGATTACATCTTCCGGAACAGCTACTCGTTTCAGAGGAATATTCTTTTTCGGTTCTGCGTAATAGTTTTGCCGGAAGCTTCGGTAATCATCATCGAAATGCGAATCATCAATCATGATTGGTCCAGGCGAAAGTGTGTTGATGTAAACATCTGGTTCTTCTTTAGCCACAGTACGGCAGATATTCGCAAGTGCGGCTTTCGAGGCGGCATAGGCACTTCCGTTTTTTAGTCCCATCCGGCTGACATCCGAGCCGAAAATTATTACTCTTCCCGGCTTGGCGTTGCGAAGAAAAGGAATGCAAGCCCGCAATATACTATAAGTCGAGAGGATATTGGTTGTTATTACCTTTTCCCATATTTCAGGAGAAGATTCGCATAGTGGTTTGAAATCAAAGCTACGCACTGCCGCTGTATGTATCAGCACATCGGGGTGAACCCGTTGGAAAAGCCTTTTGATGTGTTTATCTATGGTAGTGGTATCGGTTAAATCAACCTGAATAGTTTCGACAAGCGGGTGATCTGCCAGTCGCTCAATACGGTCACTTTTTTCGTGATAAAAGAGATAAAGGCTGTGACGGTTATCCAGAAGGCGGTTTGCGAGATGATAGCCGATGTTTCCATTGGCACCTGTTATTATTACATGTTTCATATTCTTTAATGTGAAAAAGATTTATTATTGATTCAAGAGTTCACTCTAAAAACTCAAGGCTGTAAAATATGGTTGAAAGCAAAGCTCAAATATCTCATTCAAAGAGCGTTGTTTTGTTTTTCGAGTGAACACAACGTGTTTTTTTTGCAATATTTTTCTAAGCATAGTTTTTAGAGCGGACTC
>JAIOTM010000452.1 GCA_021106755.1 Candidatus Cloacimonadota bacterium
ATGCTTTCCTCATGCTTGAAGTGATTGGGGAAGAAACAAAAGATGAAAATAATAAGCCAATAGATTTTGATATTGACAGGTTCGTCAAGTATCTTTTAAGCAACATCTATTTCGTTATTATAGAAACTCGTGCTGGTCTTTCAAAGACCTTACAGATTTTCAATGCAATAAATACTACAGGTCTTGATTTAAATGGAGGGGACATCTTCAAAATTAAAATGTATGAGTATCTCCGGGACAAGAAACACAGTGATGAAACAGCATTCGATGAGATAAGCAATTTATACCAAAAAATTGATGAGCAAAATGCTGCTCTCGGTCATAAAATAACAAACATTCTTGATATTCTGGGAATATACCAATACATCTTGATTGCAAAGTATAATTTGCCCATTACTCTTTACACGTATGCCACAGAAACATTTTTTGAACGGTTATTTGATACTATTTTCAAAATTAATCAATGGGAGCATTTCAAAAATAATGTAAAGAAACTGGAGCTGTCTCTCGAAGAAATTGAAAAAATAATAACTGTCCGTTATGAGTGGGAGAAAAACTGGTATCAAACTGCTGAGGATGCTTGTGCATATTCTTTCATTACATGGTCTCGATACGGCAGATATTGGAGATTACTCATCATTTTTCTTTATAGATTTAGAGAGGAAGAAAATTTTTGGGAGAAGTTTTTTCTATTCACAAGACAGCTTTGTAAATTATATGTGATATACAGCATTAGATTTCTGAGAGCAGTCAATGTAATACACACTTTCACGTATTCCTTGGTAAAAATCCTCATGAATAAAACAATGAATGAGGTTATCGAGACCATTAATCAAAAAATTGGAACGCTTGATAACCATAAAGGTTGGGGTGATTTTGAAGTAGCCCTAACAGGAGACATTACCTATAACCGGAAGGTGAAGGATATTATTTGTAGACTTTCGGCAATGCTGGAAGAAAATTATACAACGTCAGACCAAGGTAAAATTGAGACAATCAGAAAAAAACTATTTGAGTCTGCAATTGACATAGAACATATTCAGGCATACCATGATATTCAGAAAGAAAAACGGGAGTGCATTTGGAAAGAATGGGGAGAAAACATCAATTCAATTGGGAATTTGGTTGTTCTTGAATATAATATCAACCGTTCAATCCGAAACTATGCTTATGCTGACAAGCTAAAACGATATCCTGAAAGCTGTTATGCTGCTATTGAGAAGGTAGTTTCAGATTATCCAGTCTGGCACTTGGATAATTGCTTAAAAAGAAAAAAGGAAGAAGTGGAAAAAATATTAAAATACATATTCCATGAATAGCAAGCACATTTGCAATTCACACAAGGCAACCCACTTGTCAAAAATTGCAAAAGAGCTTGCTACATTACGAAAAATAAAGGATAGAAATTTTCAAAAATGCCCCACGCACTACTAAAAAAAAGATGAAGTATTTCAAAAAGGCATTGGGGAAGGCGGCTACTAAAACACAATCGAGTAGGCTGCCCCACCAGTGAAGACTGACGGGGAGAACCTCTCACACCACTGTACGTACGGGTCTCGTATACAGCGGTTCGTTAAGTTGTGGGGAAATCCGTTTGTAAATGTCCAGCATAGAGATATAACTCCGCTTCTTCAATCTAACAAGCGTGATAGTAGTTCCTAAAATTGGGCTTTGGGCAACTGCCCAACCTCCCATCCGTGTCCTACTCCATGCATAGGCATGATCATGGTCAATTCCTAAGCGGATTAGGCTACGCCTTTTCCGTTCCGGTTTCTTCCAGTGATGCCATATGCAGTACCTGAGCCGATTACGTATCCACCCATCAAGGTCATTGAGTTTATTGTAAATACTTGCCATTCGGAAGTTATTTACCCATCCTCTTTGAACCTCATTGAGTTTTTGGATACGTTCATCAAAACTCATGGGAGTTGTTTTGCGGGTGATGGTTTTGAGCTTTTGCTTTAGCTTTTTCCAACTTTTATCTGAAACTACCAATTGATATTTGCCTTTCTCTCCTTTCACATAGGTAGGCACGAAACCAAATCCCAGTATGGTAAAGTTTACAGGCCTGCGGATACCGCTTTTCTCCCGGTTGATGGATAGCTTTAGTTTCTTCTTGAGAAACTTGTAAATCGCATTACCAACTTTTCGGGCTGCCTCTTTTGTTTTAGTATAAATACTAAAGTCGTCAGCATAACGGACAAACCGCAATCCTTGCCTTTCCAGTTCCCTGTCCAGTTCATGTAACATGATATTGGACAACAAAGGACTTAATGGACTACCTTGTGGTACACCTTTTCTGCGTTTGACCAGTTTCCAGTCTATTAAGATCGGGGAACGTAGCCATTTGCGGATTAGGCGTAGGGTCTCCGGGCATTTAATCTTACGGTAAAGCAATTGCAGTAAATAGCAGTGGTTTACTTCGTCGAAAAAGGTTTTCAGATCAATATCTACGATATGTTGAGAACCATCGTTAATGTATCCCTGTGCTTTTAATACTGCTTGATGGAGATTCTTTCTTGGCCTGAACCCAAAGCTATAATCCGAGAATTCAAACTCGAACCGTCCATTGATTACCTGCAAGACCGCTTGTTGAAGCATACGATCGGTTACGGTAGGAATACCTAATAAACGCATCCCTGCCTTGCCGGTAGGCAGGTTCCCGTTTCCTTTCGAAATCTCTACTCCTAAAATGGGTTATGGTAAATACTTGCCTGAACGAACCTTTTCGGTCAGTTCTTCTTTATCAATAGCAAGAAGTTCTGACAGTTTAGTTACAGGCATGTCGTCAACTCCTGCTGAACCGTGGTTCTTTTGGACTTTATACATCGCCTGTAACAGGTTTTTTCGTCTAAGTATTTGTTCAATCATTTTTGTTTACTTTTCTTATTTCCCTGTTCCGCTTAATGCAAGGCTGGTGGAATGCCTCCTTGCAGCATTTGGAACAACTTATCGTTTGGCCCTTCACTACCATGTGAGTCTTCCACTTTTTCTATTCGGTGGCTCGTTGCCAGTAGCTAATATGGCTTCTGCTGACTTCTCCCTGTCCAACTCGTGGTTAAGGAGACCTCCCCAGGTAAGAGCATATTCCTTCGGTCAATCACTGCTGAATCTACATGACAAATACTCCGCTTCTTGCGTTTGGACGTTGATATGATGTGCTATCTTATCCGATTTGTTATGCCTCATATCCAGTTTCTGTTCGTCAGTACCAACCTTTGCAGTCTCGCTTCCTTCAGTGAATACCTCACGGTAAACCACCTTGCGACTTGCTAACGGTTCGAGACGTTACTCCC
>JAIOTM010000105.1 GCA_021106755.1 Candidatus Cloacimonadota bacterium
GATAGAATCCTTCTACGGCTTGCATGGTGTTGCGGGCTAATTCGTATTCGGTTTCATGTTGAGCAATCCAGTTTTCGGTTTTCCAGTCTAAGTACTGCTCATCAAGTTCCCGCCGATAAGCATCCAGATCTGTATCTAACAGCTTGCGTGCTTCGTGCATTTCCTGCATCGCCTGAATTTGCGACCGCATGTTGTCTAAAGCAGATACTTCGGAAGCCTCATTGGTAATATTACCAACAACATCAGGGGTAAGTTTGAAACGTGAGTTGGATATTTTTTTCAGTATATCCTTTGTCTCGTTCAGCCTGCCAATCGTAACCGATAGCGAAGCTGCTGTTTCATTGATGGTGTTGCTCAGTGCTTTAAATCCGCCTTGTGCCGAGTGCGTGTCAGCGGTTACTTTGATGTTCATTCTTTCCATATTGTTGCTCCATAATTTCGTGCAGTGTCTGGTTATAGATTACTTCGGCATGATTCATCAGGTCTAAGAACCAGGCTGGTTGGCAGCGAAAATCGCCAGGCCATGGAAAACCTATGTAGCCGTGCAGTTTCTCCCTGAAATACTCCATAATCAGCCGTACAGGAGGTAGAATTCGTGGGAATCCCAGGTTGAGACAGCTCTTACGACTTTTGCAATACCTGCAAAACGTCTCCCTGCCGCCCTGGTTTTTTATAAGCTCTTCGGCTCCGGGGTTAAGGAGCAGAATCCGAAGAGCCAGCGTCAGTTTTTTCGCACGGCTTCCCGACGCTCAGAATATGCTTCCTCTAACTCCCGCACTGCGGTATCGAAGCACTCAAAGTACTCTAATTTCAGACGGTTAATGTTCTCCTTGTTGACGGGTTCATTGAAAACCCAGCCTTCATCGCCGACTTTGCATGGCTTTGTGTCGAGCATTCCACCGAGCGAGATAACCAGGCGGGCGATACGAAGTGCTTCAGGTCGCAGATTGCGGTAAACGGGTGCGGTGCCGTCAAAAGAGACATCTCCGAGGTATGGTTGCAACATATCTCGGTCTAAAGGTCGTAATGCCCGAATCTTGCCTATTTTATCATTGCCGCAGTAAACATCTTTGTAGAAGGTTGCGCCGTGATTATCAAAGCAGTTGTCGATTTCGTTGTTCATATCATTTCTCCTAACTAACTATAATTGAAAGTGGTTGATTAGTGGAATCACCAGCAAGACGCATTTCCGCTGCCAGCACAAAAATCTGACGATCCGGGTCGGCCGGGCTAACCTCGGAAAGCTTGCCATACAGAGTAACAAGCCATGTGTTGGTGCCGTCTTTCAGGCTGAATTGAATCCGTTTGATAGCGGAATGTAGCAATTGATCTTCGAACAATCCGCTGGAGTTATTGAAATAATTCGTTTCAAATCCGAAACTTCCGCTAACTCCGGTCAGAAGATCGGAGTTGCGTTTCATTGCGTTCTGGTAGCTCAGGTCATCGTTGGCAAAACTTCGGTTCAGATTAAGATTAAAGCGGTTGAACGTTGCGTAGTCATTATTATCCAACAGATTCACAGAGACGATATCGCCAAAGAGGAACGGAGTATTGCTCCAGTTGAGAAGATTGCCATAATCGACAAAATCCCCCGCGTTGAAATCAACTTCGCTGATAATCTCCCGTGCCCGGAAAACTGCTTCATACTGTATCGTGCTTCCGCTTTCTCCGCTGAGTTTGAGTGATTCCAGAACGCAGCCGGTTGCTCTGAAGCCTTTATCATCGGTGAGAAAATATTGATGCAGTTCATGCGACCATGGTGTCCATGAATTCTGGATTTCGTAGGGAGATGAAGAGTCTCCGCAAAAAGCAGCCAATAGCCACAGATGTTTGTGGGATAGTTCTCCCTTGATTGTCACAGTACCGCTGCTTTTCCCCGCGAGTACTTCTGACCCTTGTGGAACCACGGAGCCGGTTTTACTCTTGATTTCAATTGCTTCTTGTTGCGGTTTGAATTCAGCGGCATCCGGGAGAATAGTTGCCACTACACTGTAATCTCCGGTGTAGTCCCCGTAGGTTGTTTCTTTGAAAGCTGTTACGAGGTAATCGTTGCCATATCTGTAATTGCTCATAATTGCTCCTTTAACCGATGTTATCCGGGTTAATTCCGGCTGTCCTGCATCGTCACACTGAAATCCAGTCTGCGGATGCTGAGGTTGCCGTAGATTCCCGGTTTGTAGTAGTTTACTGCTTCAGAACGGATATCGCCCTTATATACTCCGACCGTCTCAAGATTAAACACGGCGGGATCAAGTCCCTGGTTTTCCAGAACTGTTTGAATAAGCTTGTCGGTGTAAGTATTAAGTGTGGGAATCCGTTCCGGGAAGATGTTATGGTACAGCCAGAGAGTAAACTCGTATCGAAACTGTACTAAATGCCCCGGCATCAACGCATAGTCGGAATGATCCCCATCCTGTATCATAACCGCGGGAAAGCGTTTTCCAATCAGGCTTGCTTTGTCGGGATAATAGTCAACATAAGCGAAGACATTGAGATTCTTGATATTAGTTTTGAGGTTTTCTAAGTACGTGTTTGGAAGAGATGTCATAAAGACTCCGGGTGTTTTTTATTTTTAATGCTCTTATTCTTTTCGTAGATGGAAGCTCTTCGCTCTGCTGAAAGATTTGTTGATGCAATTTGTGTTGCAATTGCTTCAATCCTTTGATTGTAAGCTTCATGAACGGTTAATCCTGCCGGAAGTAAAGAGGTTAGCACGATATTTCTCCGGGTTGCCGTCACCATCGCAATCAATATTGAGAGCCTGCAAAGCTGTGTTGAGGTGTCGTCCGTACTCCTGACGATAGAATTCGGCTTTCTGCCAGTAAGATTCCCTGCCGAGAGTAATTGCCAGATCAGCGTAAATCAGGTGAAGCGTAAGATAATCCGAGCTTAAATCAAGTGATTGCGGATTGGCGATAATATCCAGTAGCACGTCTCCACCTGCTTCATCCACTGAGTAGTTATTCCGGGTAAGCTTGTTTTCCAGATCACGCCCGATGATTTTCTTAGCGAGACTGATTTTATCATTCCAGTTACCACTTGTCAGCTGGTTAATTTCCGAATCAATCGCGGCAATACTGGTCGTGCTTGAGAGCGTAGCGGTTTCCCAACTCATAAAAGTCTCCTTAGGTAGTTAAGGGGGGAGAGCAAATGCTCTCCCCGAATACGGAAGGCTTGCACCTTCCCGGACAAGTGGAAAGCCGTGGCTTTCCTTTGTTGATTAGACAAGTACATGAGCGAAGGCATCTACTTTCTGGGCACTTACATCTGCCGAGGCAGTGAATTTCAATTGCAAGTAACCGCGACTTTTGAGAAGCCCTTCCGGTACTGCCATAGCGGTTATCAGATCACCGGCTTTGAAGAGCAGGTCATCATCGCTGCTGTCTTTGTAGAGGAGATAGAAATGAGCGTCCGATTCCCAGCCAGAGGAGTTGTTGTAGTAGGGAGGTGCTGCGTTTGCAGAGGAATCGCTATCGTAGGTTTCAAGTTCGATGGAGAAGGAATCGGCGCTCGCAATATTTATGTCTGTGTTGGCATAGACGCGGATTTCCACTAACGCGGCACTGTTACCCACGAAGACCATGTTGGAGGAGTCTTTCGTTGTTGCGTTTGGTAGTGTCATCGCGTCGCAGATAATCATGTTTTCATCAACCGAGTATCCGTAGAATTTACTCATGTTGTCTCCTAAATGGTTTCCGTGGCGGAGAGGTTTTCGTCGAGAATCATAGGAATACCATTCCAGCGTTCCAACATGCTGTTGTATTCAGTCTCGGCGGGGGTGATTTGCATTTTGGAATCTTTGAGTTCCCACAGCAGTCTGCGACCTATGCGGTTGCAATAGATGAATGTATCCCCCGCTGTGCCGTTGACCATGTCGATGAGTTTATCGAGATTGGCAGCAGTGGGTTTCTTCCCGCTTGCATCCTGGATTTGGGTGTAAGCGGCTACATTCTTTGTATCGGCAACAAGAAGACCCATATAGGCTTCGTAGAGTGCCTGATAAACGGGTTTTACAGCACCAGTCGCTGTGTCCACAACCACCATTACCGGGTTGCCTGTGTTGAGGGGACGCACTGTAATCATTTGTCCGTCGGCAAAGGCGTTCTCGTTGAACAAGCCAGTGCAGATACCATGTTTCCAGCGAACTGCCAGTATGGTTGTACGGCTACCGGAAGTTCCTCCGGCAGCAATGATATTACTGTTAGCTATCGCGCTTTGACGTAAACCAACAAAACCTTCGCTATCTCCGAAAGTACCGTCTGTACCGTATATAACCTGCTTTGCGGCTGTTTGCCCAAGACCTTCGACAAAGGCGGGAAGTTCATCCGCGAAGTATTTTTCAACTCCACCTGGATAGCTTTCGCAAATAGCCTTATCTTCCTGCTGAATGTCAGTGAGGATTTTCAGGTCTGTCTGCTTTACTTCATCGTTGGTAGTATGAGGGATGATTGATCCGTTAACGTTTCGGAATCCGCCTGATGGCAGTCCGGTTTTTATTTTGTATTTGTGAAACAGCCCATGACTTGCCTTTTGAAAAGGCATGGTTCGCAAGATTCCCGAATCCTTTGTCAAAGAATCGATAATCGCTGTCTGGTTGGGTTGATTAAAGGCTGCTGCCAGTTTCAGTAATGTGGCACTGCTCATTTGTTAACCTCCAAATTGTTTGAACATGTTGATTAGATTGGTTTTACCGGTGTCTCCGGTTTGCGGACGAGTGTTGTCAAAGTCGGTAGTATCGAACAATCCCGCTTTCAGATAGGGTTGAATCGCCTGCAAATTGAATTTCAGGTCTTCTAACGAAAGCTCGGAATCCGAATATCGAAAATCATCGCGGATGCGGTTGATTTTATCGTATTGAGGATGATTCTCACTTACGTCTAACATATTGGCATAGTTCTGCCATTGAGTTGCGTATATGGCTCGTATATCTTCCGTAAGTTGTTTGTTTTCCGATTGCAGAGTATCAACATCAATTTCGGTGTATTGTACCAGCTTTTCATCCTGAGTTGCTATCGTAGCCGCGCTTTCTTCCAATTCCTCGCGGAGTTTGTTACGTTGTCCGATAACTTCGTCAAACCGTGACTTTGGTATTTTAGACCCGTTTTCATCGGAAAGTTTCTCGTTAACCCACTGGTCAACTGCTTCGATGAGTTCCGGGTTATTGATTTCATACTGCTTCAGCAGTTCCTGTAGAGACATTTGTCCTCCATTTGTTTCGTTGTTGAGTCAGCGTAAGTAGCGGTAGTTTGCCCACACGCTTCTTAATAGTAGTCAATATTGAGATGCATCATTTTATTACGGTGAATGGCACCGGTATCACTTATTTAGTCGATTGCTATATACAACCAACATTCATGGGGGCAATGTAGCGATTTCCTAAATATCTGTCAAGTAATATCTTAAAACAACATTATACATAAATTACTTTAAGTCGTATATGCTATTTTACTGCAATTCAACAATACAAGTACAATGTACAGTTCAGGTTATTAAAGGCACGATAACATTAGTTAACCCTAATAGGTCGTTATGGAGAATCAGTTTCTATCAGCTTATTTGAGGTTAAGGACTCTTATCTCTGACAGTGAAATGAGTTGGCTTCATTTCTTCGCCCATGAAGCGGAGTAATCTGATTCACCGCTCACATTTTATTTGTTTATCAGCAGTTGAATACTATCTTATCTAAAACGTGACACATGGATGTTTATCCTTTCAGGAGGAGATTGTATGAACACGGAAGAGATTTCTCTGGAAATTGAGTTTGAAGAAATCGGCAAGGGTAGTGCTATGATAATCAAACGTATGCCACCGATACTGGAAGATGACTCACCTGTTAGTGCCGACCTGCTATTGGAACTTCTTGCTAAACGTGGCGTTAACACTGGGGTGGACGAAGAGGCTTTACGTTACTATGTTAATTTGGCAAAGGAGACAGGCAAGGTTTGGGTCAATTTGATGATAGCCCAAGGTGAGCCGGCAATTCCACGAGGCAAGCCAGTTCTCAAGATAAATGTTCCGGTCGATTGCGAACCCTCTAATCGTATTCGGTGGGGATTTCTCTCCAACTACATGGCTTCAGGTGATTTTAACACCGAAATCTCTTTGTTAAGCAAATCGATTTTATTGCATGAAGGTCAGGTTTTTGCCACGGTATTACCAACTACAGAGCAGAAGATGGGAAAAACTATCTATGGAAAAGAGACATCACCTGCCAGAGTACGTTACCATGAGTGGGAAGCGGGAGAAAATGTTCATTATGACGAAAAGAAACAAATCTTTTCCGCTGGATGTTGTGGTTATCTCTTTTTAAGAGAAAACATTGTCGGGATTAAAGAAGCACTTGTACTGAGCGAAAACGACATGAAAATTCTCTTCATCAATCTTCCCCGCACCAATCCTGCAGAGTTGCCTGATGAGAAGGAGATGGAAAGTTTCGCACGTAAACGTAGTCTCCCGGACGATGTACTACTAACTGATGAGCTAATGCAGTTACCTTCTTTTCAGCATATCATCGTAGCTTCAGGTTCATTACCCGGTGAGTCAAAGGACGCGAAAATCAAACTAATCTCATCCATTGAAAATACTATTGGTGTAGAGGATGAACACGGTAAAATAGACTGGAAAGAATGCGAAGTATTCCATAATGTCAGTGAAGGAGAAGTGCTTGCCGAAAAGCAATTACCTCAACAGGGAAAGGCAGGAATAAATCTTTTCGGCAAAATAATAAGCGCGCGATTGCCGAAAGATGTTCCTTTCACACCGGGTGGGGGAACCAGAAGTGAAACCGACGAAGAGGCCGGAATAATGCGGGTTTATGCAGTTGAAGACGGAATTCTCGAATATAAAAATAATATTCTTTCTGTTTTCTCGGTAATGAATATCCGTGGAAATGTAGATTACAGCACAGGACATATCAAAACAAAAGCAAATGTCAATGTGCAGGGAGATATTCAAGCCGGATTCAATGTAGAAACAAGTCGAAATCTCATTGTCAGCGGTACGATTGAGGATAACTGCAAAGTCAAAGCTGGTGGTGGAATACAGGTAATGGGTGGTATTATAGGCGAGGAAACTGTTGTTGAGTGTAAGGGTGACCTTATCGCTAAATATGTAGAGATGTGCAATGTAAAAGTTGATGGGTTGATGACAATTCAGAGATACATACGTGGTGCGAAATGTCTTATCAAGGGTAATTTGACTGTCTTTGGGCATGGCATAAATCTCAATGAACGTGGTGCTTTGGTGGATGCTGAGATAAAAATTTCAGGATCTGTCTTTATTCCGGTAGTTGGTAGCGACGCGGGTTTGAAATCCAGTATCTGGTTTGGGCACAACGAGGCACTTGCCCGTAAAATTGCCCGCAGGGAAAAGACACTGAAAGGTCTTCACGATAAGATTCAGATACTCAACGATCAATTCGATGAAGTGGATATCACAGCTTCGGATATTTATCGAAAAATGCAACAGATTCCAGCCCTGACAAAGGAGAAAGTGATTCAGGCAATTCAGGAAAAAAATAGTCTGGATAAAAAAATAACGATGATGCAGGAAATCCTTGATAAAGAGTTGGCTGAACGCATAAAGATGTTGGAATCTTCCAGAGTAAATATAAGCAAGAAAATCATACCGGATTTAGTGCTTCACTGCGATGATATGCAGCTTACAATTGATACAATTGAAGCACCAAGCATGTTCTATTTCAATCTTAAATCGCGCCTGATAGAACGTTCATCGTATCTGCACACTCAATAGTTATTTCAAATAAAAAAAAACACCCGCACCCAG
>JAIOTM010000185.1 GCA_021106755.1 Candidatus Cloacimonadota bacterium
CGTTTTTATCATCATAAACTCCCAGCTTTCAAATCAATTATTGACCTTTTTGAGAGTTTATATCACAAATGCCTGTATATAGTCAATATGTTTTTCAACTATTTACATACTTTTTCAGGGCGGACTACTTACATTACTATCCCAAGTTGTTGCGTTTGCCTGTACAACTAAGCCCCCATCATTGCAAGCATCCAGACTAACCCTAATATAATTCTCTACTTCAGGTTGTCCATCGACTTGTGGTTGGTAAGCGTATTGCCATTCTTCGGCGATTAAAACGCACAATAGGGTTAGCGTAAGTAGTATCAGCAATGTTTTTATCATGTTGCCTCCAGAGGATTTATCCTCTATGGACAAATTATTGCAAGTTCTGTTCCGTTTGTTAAAAAATATAAATTACAGGCATCCACGAAAAAATCCGCATTCGTTGGTTTAGCGTAAAAACCCGTACTATTGATTGCATGTAGAGGCTATTCCGGCGAACATATAGTTTCGCTCACTGCAAGAAGCTTAAGAAGTAATTCAAATTAGATTATCAGCTTTCTAATAGTTATCCGCGAGCCACTGAATGTGGTTTTGTACTTCTTCTGTAAGCTGGTAAGAAAGATATCTCCATGCCCAGTTTCCTTCGGCAGAACCAGGAGTATTCATCCTGTATTCGGTACCGAGACGCAAAAAGTCTTGTAGTGGGATTATTACTTTTCTGGCGGGAGATCGGAAGGCAAGGTCTATTAATAATGGTACAATATTTGTATCACAGGTAAACTCGCCGGAAGAGCTGAGGATACCGTTGTTAAAGTAGTCGTTTACTGCGTGGTAGGTCTCGTTATTCTGTTCCCTTATGTCGTTATACCAGCCCAGCGTAGTGTCATTATCGTGTGTTCCTGTATAGCACACAGTATTGGCATCAAAGTCAATAGGTTCTGTCCAGAATCTGAAATGCAAAACCTGCATACCGGAAAAGCCAAACTGATTTTTCAGAGTGGTTACTTCTTTAGTGATAACACCTAAATCTTCCGCGATTATTTTCAAATCAGGTAACCGGGAAATAATCAACTCGAAGAAAGTTGTGCCTGGACCGTTTTCGTAATTACCGTTGATAGCTGTCTCTTCGGTTGCCAGTACAGCCCAGAAACGGGTAAAGGCAATGAAGTGATCAATACGGATACAATCTGCCTGCTTCTGAGCATGCAAAAGCCGCTGATACCACCATTCGTACTTGTTCTCCAACATAACATCCCAGCGATAAAGCGGATTACCCCATAACTGCCCATCCTCACTGAAATAATCGGGCGGAACCCCGGCAACATATTCCGGTTTGCCGTTTTCCATCCTGAACAGTTCAGAATGACTCCAGACATCTGCGCTATCGAAAGCAACATAAATTGGAATGTCACCAATGATGGATATTCCTTTACTATTGGCGTATCGCTTCAGTGCGTTCCACTGTCGGAAAAACAGATACTGAACAAACGTGTGAAACTCAACTTCATGCTTGTACTTGAGTAACAACTCTTCTCGCTGCGAGAAGGATTCCTTCCATTCTGTCCAGACAACTCCATTGTTTTTCTGTTTCAAAGCTATATAAAGAGAGAAATCGTTTAGCCAATATGCGTTATCAGCACAAAATCTGTCATATTCCTGTCCCTTTTGAAATCGCTTCCACGCCATCTGCGTCATGCGGATATTATTACTCCTCACTGTGGGGAAATCAACCCGCACTGAGTCGGGCAAGACAAAAGTTTCCACTTCCAGCGGAGTGAGCAGACCATCCTGTTGTAGCAATTCGGGATTAATCAGGCACGAATTGCCGGCAAAGGCGGAAATCGCGCTATAGGGTGAATCTCCATATCCCGGATAATTGAGCGGAAGAATCTGCCATATTGTCTGATGTGTATGTGCGAGAATGTCAATAAATTCAAATGCTTGCGCCCCCATCGTACCTATCCCGAAATGACCAGGTAACGAAGTTGGATGCAGTAAAATCCCTTGTTCGCGGTTACGCATTGTCTTCAACTCTTTATAGTATAATAATTCACACAACCAGATTGTAAATTTTTTTCTTAAAAAGCATCATTGAAAAATCTATTTAATAGTAACAACTAATTCCGTGAGATTTTTTCCTTGACTACATTTCGGCAAATTTCCCTTTCATATTGATAATCCGAAATAGATAGAGCCATTCCAGCCTTAGTGGAATTTGTTTCGGAAATGCGTTTAACGCAATCGAAATTCCGTAGTATAATCGAAATGTGGAGGAAAGTGTATGTTTGAAATTATCCGTAAAGAAGAGATGGCGGAAGGCACGATTGTCCAGTTCGACATCAGTGCTCCCAAAATCGCCGCGAAAGTCCTGCCAGGACAGTTCATTATTCTTCGACTGCACGAGAAAGGTGAACGTATCCCCCTTACAGTTGCCGATGCCGATCCGATAAACGGCATTATCACCCTGATTATTCAGGTTGTTGGCAAAACTACCGCTCAAATGAAAGCCCTCAATGAGGGGGAATTCATCAAGGACATTGTTGGACCTCTCGGCAAGCAAGCCCATTGCGAGAAAAAAAACGGCATCGTAATTATTGTAGCTGGAGGTACTGGTATCGCAATTTCACATCATGTTGCCAAAGGTATGAAAAAAACCGGCAACTATGTTATCGGAATCATAGGCGCCAGAACAAAAGATATGCTCATCCTTGAAGATGAAATGCGTGCTCTGTGCGATGAGCTGATAATTACCACAGATGATGGTAGCTACGGCGAGAAAGGGTTCGTTACTATGCCGCTCGAAAGAATCCTGAATGACAGGGATGATGTGGCGGAAGCCTACGCAATTGGACCAATCGTTATGATGCGCAATGTTCTGAAAGTAACAAACCCCAAAGGTGTTCACACTATGGTCAGTCTCAATCCGGTAATGATTGACGGAACAGGAATGTGTGGAGGTTGCAGGATAACTGTCGGCGGCGAGATGAAATTTGCTTGTGTTGATGGACCTGATTTCGATGGTAGTAAAGTTGATTTCGATGAGCTTCTTAACCGTAATTCCCGATATTTGAAAGAAGAGAAAGATTCACTTCTATTCTCTGTAAAGAAGGTGTAGTTTATGTCTGATAATCAAAATATGACCTATGAAATATACTTAACCGCGTACTGTCCCCATTGCTCTATCGGTTTGAAATCCGCAAAAAGAGGTGAAGATAAAATCGCTCTTAAAGGGAAATTTCAGGAAAAAGAACTCGACTTAAAAATCAACCCCTACTTAGATTTTTTTGAGATAAGTACCTCAGAAGAGATTTCCGAAGATACACTTTTAGATGACATCTCCTGCCCATCCTGCAAGAAAAGTTTACTTACCGATGAATATGAAGATGAGAACGGCTGTAAAGCATACGCGAAACTTATTGTCGCGTCAGATAAAAAGCTATTACCCGTTTATCTGCCACTGAAATTCGGTAAGCCATTCGCGGGATTAAGCAAAGCCGATAAACGCAAGATGAAACCGAAAATACCACGTCAGAAAATGCCGGAGCAAGACCCGAATCTGCGTCGCAACAACTTTCAGGAAGTACCCCATGGACTACCTTCCGAGCTTGCTTTACTTGAAGCTCAACGCTGCCTGCAATGCAAAAACGCGCCCTGTGTAAAGGGTTGCCCGGTAGAAGTTGACATTCCCGCTTTTATCGCCTTGATAAAAGAAGCTGATTTTTCCGGTGCCGCGAGAAAGATTAAGGAGACCAATATCCTTCCCGCGGTTTGTGGAAGAGTATGCCCTCAGGAAGACCAGTGCGAAGGTGTCTGTATTCTTCAGAAAATGGGTGACGCACCTTTTGCAATTGGAAATCTGTAACGCTTTGTAGCGGATTATGAACGTGATATTAAGTTGGTTAAAAAACCAAAACCTATTCAGAAACGTAACAAAGATGAAGCAGTCATCGGCACCAGTCGCGGTGGCATTACAGTAGCGTGAGACTTAAC
>JAIOTM010000037.1 GCA_021106755.1 Candidatus Cloacimonadota bacterium
GAATTGCCGGAGAATGCGTAATCTTCCACTCCAGATATCTTAAAGCGTACCGACAGCCCTGTTTCCGCGATTTTCTCGCCGACTATCGAACCCAAACCAGTACGAATATTGTGGTCTTCATAAGTAAGAATCAGTCCGGTGGCGGCGGCTTTGCGAATAGTTTCGCAATTAAGTTCTTCTGGGCAGGAAGCGTTCCAAACCTGTAAGCTGATACCTGATTCGGCGAGAGAATCAGAAATCTCCACAGCCCGACCAGCCAGAGTTCCCATAACAAAGAGAGCGGCATCGCTTCCTTCGCGGAGTAAATCGGCTTTACCAAACTCAAAGTTGTAACCATCGCCAAAGAAGGAATTGCCATCCGGTTGGCAGATACACTCAAGCTTACTACGTCCCATTGGCACGAGAAAATTACCGGGAGTTTTGGCAATATAGCGGATTATCCTGTCGGTCTGATTTGGGTCTGCCGGAACGATTACGTTGAAATTATAGAGATTTCTCATCACGCCGAGGTAATCTATACACTGGTGAGTCTTGCCATCTTCGCCTACATCTAATCCAACGTGGGTGGTTATCAGTTTAAGGTTGGTTTTATTAATATCGCTCAACCGATGCTGGTTGTAGGTTTCGCTTACCCCAAACACGCCAAAATCCGCGAACCAACTCAGTATTCCCGCCTTAGACATAGCCGCGGCAACCACTGCTGTGTTGTGCTCCATAATACCACCCTGAAAAAATCCTTCAGGATGTTTCTCCGCGAACTCGTTAACCTTGACACTACCCGCTAAATCGCAATCGAATACAGCAATCGGGCAGGCATTCGCATCGGCAATATCCACAAGAGCATTCCCCCAGGCAGAGCGATTATCGGTTTTGGAGTCGTAGGTTCTTGGTTTACCTGTATTCATTATCAGCCTATCCGGCTTCTCGCACTGTTTCTTCCCTGAAACAAATGCACTTCGGGCAACCTTGTATTTTTCTAAGAGATTCGGTTGTTCCAATTCTTTCAGAGCCTCAGCTAACATATCAGGTTTAAGAGGTGCGCCATGATACGCCGCTTTGTTTTCCATAAACGAAACCCCTTTGCCCATAACCGTGCGAGCCATTACAACTGTCGGTTTATCTATTGAAGCAGCTTCCTGCATGGTAGCTTCTATACTTTGGAAGTTGTGACCATCGCACTCAACTACATGCCAGCCATCGGCTTCGTATCCAGCCTGAATATTCTGTGGCATAACATCCGCGATATTTCCACCTATTTGCAACTTGTTCCAGTCAACTATAGCGGTGATGTTATTCAGCTTGTATTTTACGGCAAAACGTCTTGCTTCGGAGATTTGCCCTTTTTGCTGTTCGCCATCTCCCATTATAACATATATATGGTTATCGATTTTTTTCATCCGGGAAGCGAGAGCAAATCCGCAAGCGGCAGACAACCCCTGCCCTAAGTTCCCGCTTGCCCATTCAACACCGGGAACATCGGGTTCTACATGTCCTTCAAATATGCTGCCGGCAAGCCTGAATTGGGAAATAGCGTCTTTGCGATTGAAAAATCCATTAGCGGCGAGTGTACAATATACCGCAGGAGATACATGTCCGTTGCTGATTACTACATAATCTCTGTCGGGTTTCCAGGCTGGGGAAACATTGGCAGTAGCATAGATATAAAGCAGAATGTCGATAGTTGACATTGATCCACCTGGATGACCAGATGCTGCCAGGGTTGTCATTGTTACTATATCCGCGCTGGATTGTCGGGCTATGGCTTCAAGCTCCGGGACATTTTCAGGATTCAGTGTTTTTCTACTCATAAGTTTGTTTGACTCCTTCTATTAATAATTCAGCAATCAATAAGAAAAATAAATCGTCAAGAGATAAAAAATATCATAGGCGTATCCATCTTTACAATAGAGATATAAGAAATGGGGAATAAATACTGGGTGTTTTTTTATACAGAAATCCAAAAAAACCTTTGACAGAAAAAGTGCACAAAGGCATTTTTTTACTGATACAAAAAAATGAAGAGGTAACGAATAAGTAATTGTTATGAATTCAGGAACTTCAAAATGAAAAAAACAAAAAACATTAACGTCACAACTTTTTTCCAAAACCCTATCAAAAACTCACATTAAGGAGAAATGAATGAAACGAAACTATGTTCTTGGACTTATCTTGTTAATGCTGTGCACATTCGCATTTGCTTTAACAGAAACCGAACCGAATGACACCTGGGACGCCGCAGGCGTTCTGATGATTGCTAACGGCCTGCATGACGGGGCAGTTACTTCTGGCTCTGATAATCAAGACTACTGGAAATTCGAGTCCACGACAGGTGATAATCTTGATATCAACACCTGTACTGCTACAACTCTTGATACCAGGCTTTGGTTATACGACACAGATGGTACAACTCAGGTTGCCGAAAACGACGATGACTGTGGGTTACAGTCCCGGATTAATTATGTAACACCTGCGGATGGAGTTTACTATGTAGAAGTAGCACACTATAACCATAGTGGTACTGGTAGCTATAACTTAGAGTTGATTGGTGCGTCATCCCCAAGTCTTACTTCACCAGATATGGCCAGCAACCCTAATCCTGCAAATGGTGCGGTAGCCCAAGCTATAACTGGTACCCTTACATGGGATATGACCGGAACCAACACAACACACTACGACCTTTGGTTTGGTGTAGCTGGCTCGATGGTTGAAGTTGTTCCTAATGCTGCTGCTGGTGCTACAGGTAGCTGGGGCTATACTGGCGTTGGTTCTACCGTTTATGAGTGGCAAGTAATTACACGCAACGGTGCTACAGCCGAGACAACTGCCGGACCTACCTGGGATTTCACAACAGTTTTTCCTTCTGAGACATTACCTTACAGCCAGGATTTCGCTACATGGATACCAGCAGGTTGGTCAACTAGCGAAACTAACTGGCAACAATCCGCCTCAAATATGGCAGGTGGTGTCGCTCCTGAAGGGATGTTCATGTATTCTAGTGATCCAGTTGGAATTTATCGTCTGATTGGTCCTACTGTAGATACTTCTGGTGCAACGAACTTAGTGTTTGAGATGATGCACTATGTAAGCCACTACGGTACCGGATACAACTTAGAAATACACACATCATCTGATGGTGTTACATGGCATACTCTTTGGTCGATGGCAGGTGCAAGTACACCAGCTACCCTGCTATCTCTTCCTGTTAATACAGGGGACGAAGGCTCTGCAACCTTTATGTTTTCTCTCGTACTTGATGGTGACCCTTATCAGATAAATAACTGGAATTTTGATAATGTTTATCTTTATGATAATGTTACCCCACCACCATGTGCTACTGGTCCTATACCAGCAGATGGTGCTATTGATCAACCTGTAGGTGGAACTCTTGGCTGGTCTGCTTCTATGGGAGCTGACGGTTACTATTTCTATCTTGGAACATCAACAGGTAACTACGACATCGAAAATGGTACTGTTTATACAGCTACCGCTGCCTCTTACACTGATGTTCCCTGGGGTGACTCTCGTTACTGGAAAGTAGAACCGTATAATACTAACGGTACTGCTACTGGATGTCCGGAATGGAGCTTCACAACAACATCCAATGGTTGCCCTGGTATGCCTTCACCGTCTGATGGTGCGATTGACCAGCCAATAAACGGAACACTTAGCTGGAGTTCTGTCTCTGGTGCTACTGGCTACAATCTCTATTTCGGAACCGACGGTGGTGGTACAGCCACTCCTACTGACATCCTGAATGGAACATTTATTACCAGCACCAGTTACGCCTATAGTGGTCTTTCATATAGCACAACCCATTACTGGCAGGTAAACGCTCTTAGCGGTACAGATGAAGCTACTGGCTGTCCAATTCAGGGCTTTACAACTGGAGCAGACCCAACTATATCAACCTTCCCACATGTTGAAGATTTCGAAGGCACATTCCCACCAGCCAATTGGGTACAGGCTACATCTCCTGAAGACCAGGATAACTGGTACTGGGATACAACTGAAACTTATGGTCCGCAGTATGACCATACATCAGGTAGTGGACATTTCGCACGTTTTGATGACTCCGGTTCTGGACAGGACAACGCGATTATCTATACTAATCCGTTCGATGTAAGTGCTCTCACCGCTCCTACATTGGAATACTGGTACTGGATTGGAAGGAGCACATATCCACCTCCTGCTAATGCTCAGTCAACCCTTCATGTGCAAGGTTGGAATGGTAGTACCTGGGATGATCTCGGAACGCATGGCTATACATCCGCGTGGGTTGCAGGCTCGGCAGACCTTACACCTTACATCGGAGTAACGGGATTCTATCTCAAGTTCTGGGCGGAAGGCACAACAGGCTACCGTAGTGATATTGGTATTGATGACTTCCGTATCTTCGATAATGCTGTTCCTCCAGGTTGCAGTTCGGCTCCGGTTGCTCCCACAGACGGTGCGATTGACCAACCAGTTAACGGCACAATAGAATGGAATTCGGTGACTGGTGCAACATACTACACTGTTGATATGGGATCTACTCCCGGTGGTGTTGATGTTATAGATGGAGATGTATTTACATCAACAGTTGCCAGCTATTCAGGTCTTTCGGGTAGTTCAACTTACTATTGGACAGTCTATCCTGGCAACACCTTTGGCGATGCTACTGGCTGTACAGAGTGGACGTTTGATACTGTACCGAATTATCTGATGTCCTCCGGCATCAATACAACTGCCGGTGTAGGTTGGGAAGCTGGTACAGCTACATATACTGTTACTATCAACAACAATGGTGCAGCAAGCGACACCTACGATCTGCTTGCCGCAGGCACTACATGGCCCGCTCACTTCGAAGACGGAGCCGGAGCAACCATAACAACTGTAACTATTCCTGCCAGTGGCAGTACTCCTGTTTATGGTGTTGTGGATGTACCAGCGGCTACTGGTGGAACAACCGATCCGGTTGACTTCACAGTTACTTCGCAGGGAGACCCAACTCTTACAGATACATATAACTGTACAACAACTTCCTACGGAACTGCTGGTGGACCGGACATATTCGGATATACTTACAAAAATTCCGGTAATGCTACAGGTCCTGTCTATAACTGGTTCGATCCCGTTGGTGGAACACCAATCACAGGTCTTGCTGATGATAATGTTGTTGGACCGTATCCACTCGGCTTCAGCTTTGATTACTATGGAACAAGTTATACCGACTTCTATCTTAACTCTAACGGTACCATTAATTTCCATGGTGGTTATACAAGCTACGGTCATGGATCACCAGGTATGCCCCATGCTACCAATGATCCTGACATCGCATGGTTCTGGACAGATCTGAATCCTAATGCAAGTTCTACCGAGGCAGTTTACTACGAAACTGCAATGGTAGATGGTCAGAATGCTTGCGTTGTTACTGTAGTTGACTACCCGGAGTATAACAACGGATCAAGAA
>JAIOTM010000285.1 GCA_021106755.1 Candidatus Cloacimonadota bacterium
AAGCTTGCAAAACAAGCTTTAAGGCTAATGCGTGGGGGCGTTTTACCTGCTTAATGGACACTTTTTACTTCAAAACACAAAATTATTGCAAATGGGAAAAATAAACGCTATTATGCAAAGCTCTCCTCCATTTATTAAATATCTTTCTGGGCAACGTCTTATGTTGGTTGCTACCGATTTCCCCTAAATATTTTATTAACATGCTTATCGCGGGTTTACCGATTTCCCCCAGAGCTTCAGAAATAGCAATCTTTGAATACAAAGCTTTTTCGATTGCAAGTTGTTCGCATAAGGCAGAAATAGCTTTTTCAGATTTTCGTTGCCCTAATATTGTCGTGGATGAAGTTCTCTCTTTGGGATTGTTTGATTGCAAAAGAGATATTAAGTCAATATCTGATTTGCCTGCAAAAAGATTATTCTCAACTTCTGTTGTAAATCCTTTTTTTTCTTTTGCTGTTTGGTTTTTATCTTTCATTTACTTTTATAGTTAGATAGATGTTCAATAATGATTTTCGACTATTTCTGTTGAAGAGTATATCTCTCAAATAAACCGCCTTTCTCTATTCTGCATAAATCACATTGCGAATATGAAAATGAACTGTCAAACAGAAAATGAAAGAGACACCCCCGAAAGTTTTGTTATTAATCCCATATTGAAGAAAGGTACAGTGGTTTTTCTTGACTCCATGTTCCATTAGCAACTTAATGCGTAATTGTTCGTTATATAAAGAGAGTGACTTCTAAAGGGAGTACAAATGACACAGCCTGTAATAATTGGCATTGCTGGTGGTACTGGGTCTGGCAAGACAACAATTGCCAATGAAATCCAGCGTATGGTGGAAGAAAACATAACACTAATTCCCCAAGACGCGTACTATAAATCATTTGCTCACCTTACAGTCAGGGAACGGGAAGTGGTCAATTTCGATCATCCTAATTCGTTCGATCTGGAGTTGATGACAAGACATCTGCGTCTGCTGAAAAAGAATAAGCCTATCGACCGACCAGTTTATGATTTCACAACTCACCTGCGCAAGAAAGAAACAGTTACTCTTGTGCCTTCAAAAATTATCATTATTGAAGGTATTCTGATTTTCGCGGACGAAAAACTTCGCGATGAAATGGATATAAAAATATTCGTGGATACTCCCGCGGATATAAGAATTTTACGGCGTATTGAGCGAGACATCAGCGAGCGTGGACGCACTTTACGCTCTGTTGTGGAGCAATACCGCATAAGTGTGCGTCCCTCACATCTGGAATTTGTCGAGCCTTCAAAAGTGTTCGCGGATGTGATAATTCCCGAAGGTGGACACAACAGAATTGGAATAAACATGCTGGTAGCTCAAGTCCGGCACATCATAAACAAATAGGAGAAATTATGCGTACTTTTTTTTCGATACTTATACTTGTAGTCGTTGTGGGGCTTTCCGCCGATATGGTGACAGTCTATAACGACAACTTTGCTATGGTGAATCAGGATATTGAGTTAAAGTTATCAAAGGGGGAGAAGAACTATTACTTCGATGAAATTCCCGCCCGGTTAGAACCTAACTCGGTGATTATTGAAGATAACGGGGGCAATTTTACCTTGCTTGCTCAAAACTTTGAGTTTGATCTCGCTGGCACAGACAGGGTGTTTGAAAAATATCTCGGTAAAGAGGTCACTATCGTTACTGCCGACAAAAGCACCTTTATGGGAACGATGCGGTTTTTCGACCGGAAAATGATTGGCGTGGTGGACGGTGAGGGCGTTCTGCGGCTGATACGTATTGATGAAGTCCAGCATGCACAACTCGCAAAGATGCCGGAGAATTTCTTTCTCAAACCAACTCTCAACTGGCGGATTCTCGCGAAAAAAGCTGGAAATTATCCTCTCAACCTGAGCTACCTTACGAAAGGGATGTCGTGGGAAGCAACCTACAACGGGGTCTGGGATAACGAGAAAGAAATCCTGCATCTCAGTTCATGGATAACGCTTACCAATACAAGTGGGAAAAGTTTTGAGAATATTGACCTGAAACTGATGGCTGGAGATGTGCGAAAAATTCATCCAATTAATAAAAACGCACGATACAGGGAATCAGATGTAATTTTACTACAAGCTGGTTCTAACAGTATGGCTCCTCCTCCAGTGGAGAAAGAATTTCACGATTACCATCTCTACACTTTCCAATTTCCAGTAACCATAAACGACCGACAGACCAAGCAATTGAAACTTTTCCCTGATAAAAGCGTGAAAGCAAAAGCGATAAGACAGTACCGAACATACGGTAAAAAAGTCACCAGTATTATCCGCTTCGATAACGATAAGAAGTCCGGGCTGGGAATACCTCTGCCGGGCGGAGTTTTTAAATTGTATCAGCGGGATAGTGACGACAACTCCAGCCAGTTTATTGGCGAAGATAAAATCAAACACACGCCTGATAAAGAGGAAGTAAACCTGACCAGCGGAAATGCGTTTGATATTGTTGGAGAAACAACGGTAACTGACCACCGCAGACCGGGTAAAAATAAAGAGCAGAAAGACATTAAAGTTTCGATTCGCAACCGGAGCAAGAAAAGTGTCAATATCGAAATAATGCATAGCGCAAGCTATCGCTGGAAGATAAAATTTCCAACTGTGAAACCGGAACGCAAAGATGCCTACAATATCATCTTTCATCTGGAATTAGAACCAGGTGAAAAAAAAGTGATAACCTGGACAGAGATGATAGGGTATTAGGGAGAAAATATGCCGTACAAAGTGTTTAACGATTTGCGAGATATTCAGAAAGAGATGCTCCGAATCCTTGGGGAAGTAACTACGCTTACCAGTAATCCACTGGCATTAAGTCAGGGGATGCAGGACACATGGATACCCCGCGTGGATATTTATACTACCTGCAAATCACTCGTTATTCTCATTGATCTCGCGGGAGTGGATAAGAAAAGTATCAATATTTCCACTACAAACGAATATCTTAAAATTTCGGGTGAAAGACTGTTCGATTTTGAAGAAAGTGAAATCTATTACTACACTATGGAAATCGACTCAGGTTATTTCAGCCGCAAGATTTATTTCCCGGAAGAACAAATAGATATCGAGCATCCAGAAGTAAGCTATGAAAATGGATTCCTCAAGATTCTGTTCCCACGGGTTAAGATGGAAGAAAAGGTTATTCACATAGAAATTGAGTAAGAAGGTTCAGGTATTCGATTGAGCGACAAAAAAGAACAGCTGAATATGCATGATTTGTGTATCGTTCTCGTTGAGCCTGTATATAAGGGCAACATCGGTTTCGTTACCCGCGTAATGAACAATTTCTCGATAGAAGACCTGCGGATTGTGGGAAAAATCCCGGAACAGGAAGAGTATTTCGTGGCAGTACATTCAGAAGAAATCCTGCGTAACGCCCGATTGTGCGAAACTCTGGATGAAGCACTAACTGGTCTCGACAGGTTAGTTGCTGTTTCACGTCGGCACGGAAAGTATAAACCTGTGGATTACAGACCTGTGGAAATAGCTCAGAAAGCTATTTTCTTCCCCGGTAAAACCGGACTTGTTTTTGGTCGCGAAACCTATGGATTGAAAGACGAAGAAGCCGATAAATGCCATTTCCGTTGTCATATACCAGCTAATCCGGAGTTTCCATCTCTCAATCTGGCACAGTCGGTAGCCGTTATGTGTTACGAGTTCTATCAGGCAAGGCAAACTCTTAAATACACCGGAAAAGGTGCAACCAAAGCTGAAATTACCGCGACACTTGAACACATCGAATCGATTCTCGAAGACATCGGTTACAAATGTGTTGGAGATATACCAAAAATCAGTTCAATTCTGCAACGTACCGTACTAAAAGCAAATGTGAACCGCTGGGACTTAAAAGAGTTAAGGAACATGTTTACCCGGATTCAATTACTTGGAACAGGGCAATCCGAGCGGTTTGAATTTCCCCAATGCAACGAAAACACACAGGATAGCTCATCTTGAAAAAATTTTACATCCTTCTCCTGCTCTTTCTGATATGTTACCTCCACGCGAAAACAGGTCTCGTACTCAGCGGGGGCGGAGCTCGTAGTCTTGCCCATATCGGTGTGCTGAAAGTACTGGATGAAAACGATATTAAAATTGACTGCATTGTAGGTACAAGCATGGGAGCGGTTATTGCTGCTTTGTACGCTATCGGTTACTCAGGAATCGAAATAGAAGAACTTATCCTTGGACTTGACTGGTCAGAGCTTTCTGATGAAGGTATTTCCAGAAAAAACCTCTATGCCGGTGATAAACGCTGGGCACCGATGTACAACATCCGCTTCTATCTTGATGATGACTGTAAACTACAGATGCCCCGCAGTATCAAGCGAGGCTACAAGATAACCGAACTCCTTTTCCGCATAAGTTTTCCAGCTAGTTCATTTACAGATTTCGATAAGTTTCCAATTCCTTTCCGGGCTGTAGCCGCAAACCTTGAAACCGGACAGTTACATGTTTTTTCTGAAGGCAATCTCCACGAAGTACTTAAAGCAGCCAGCTCTTTTCCCACAATTCTCCCTCCCTTCCGGTTAGATAACAACTACTATGTGGATGGTGGTATTCTGGAAAATATTCCGGCGAAAACAGCCGCTGAGATGGGCGCGGATAATATCATAGCCGTAAAAACAACAGCGCCGCTTAAAACTGGCGAAGAAGTGGTAAGTGTGCTGAATGTGCTTGAGCAGAGCATGAACATTGCAATGACAAAAAAACTTAATCTCAGCCTGAAACTATGCGATGTTGTTATTGAGCCTGAATTAGATAATACGGAACTACTCGATTTCGATAAAGCGGAGCAGATTATTCTGGCAGGAGAAAAAGCGGCACGGGATATGCTACCGCAACTTCGCCAGTTTGCCCTGAAACAAACAAAAACAGTAAAACTTTCCGCAATGCCATATACTCTTATGTTTACGAGAATCAATGTTTCAGGCAATAATCATTTGAGCGGTGCTAAAATTCGGGAATATACAGAGCTTGAAACTAACTGGCCCTATTCACTTGATGATATTACACTGGCAATGCGCAAAGCTTATCAGACAGGCTTGTTTCGAAGTATCTACCCCGTTATTAGTAAAAGCGATGAAGGCTATATGCTTTTAATAAAAGTGGAAGAAGAATGGCGACGAAATATTGGGTTAAACGTTCGTTACAACGATGTTGACGACTTGATTTTTGGCGTAAATGCCACTTTTACAAATATATCACAGAAAAATTCTAGGCTGATAGTCAACTTAGACATAGGTGGACGCCGTGAACTGAATCTGGACTATGTTAAGAACTTCGGTGAGCTTTTTGGTGGTTATCTCCGGCTTTTCCCATATATCCGCGAAGACAGACTCTTTCTCTACGATGCAAGCCATCACCGAACCGGAAGCGTAAAGCTGTTTGAAAAAGGGACAACAGCCGGAGTAGGTATGTTTTTTGCCCGGCAACTTAATTTCGAAGGCTTTCTCTATCACTACCACAAGAATACTTATCGGGATATAATGGCAACAGCAATGTCAGACGAAAAATTTTCGACAGCCGGGATTGGGCTGAAACTGAATTATGAAGATATTGACGACTTTGTCTTTCCTGTACAAGGCTTGCATCTGCTGATAAAATATAACGCCGCCCAAAAAGGTAGAATGAGCGACACAGGCTACCAGAGACTCTATACTCGTAACCGCTTTTTATACCCGATAACTTTCTGGGCATCTGTTAAATACCAATTAGAATACGGTACTTATTTCAAGAAAGCTCAAATTGATTTCGACCCGTTTTATATTGGAGGAATCGACAGCTACCTCGGATTTCAACCACGGGAGTTCAGCGCGCCCTTCTATAATATTCATACACTTGCTGTGCGATTAAGCCCCTTCGCTAATATCTTCATAGATTTACAATTGAATAGCGCTAAATTTGGCAATGTAGATTACTGGGAGCCAGAAAAGCAAAATGAGTGGGGTGGAGGTATCAAGTTAGGATACAAATCGTACTTCGGACCAGTCAGGGCAGCGATAGGATTTAATAAAGACCACGAGCCACTGGGCTATTTGTCTGTTGGCTGGGATATAGATTCTTTCGAGTTTTCCAGAAAATAGAAAAACTGTTCTTATCCGAATATTTCCTTAATCTCTGCTTTTTCGGTATCCGAAAGAAAACTCAGATTGCGCATACCCAGCGTAAGATACTGGATTTTTGCCGCCTGTTCGAGAGCTTCTAACCGGGCATAGCAGATTTTAAGGTCTTCTCCGACAATAATCACTCCATGATTTCGCAGGATAAGTGCGTTATGGTTGAAAATTTCCTCTGCGACAGACGTGGCAAGCCGCGAAGAGCCGGGAGAAAATCCCGCAACATAACCC
>JAIOTM010000254.1 GCA_021106755.1 Candidatus Cloacimonadota bacterium
AATCCGTTTTTGCATAGGAGGTACTTTTTCAAGAGGTAATTCAACTCCCAGATCCCCTCTGGCAACCATAATACCGTCCGAAGCTTCAATAATCTCTTCGAGTTTTGCAATCGCTTGCGGAGTTTCAATTTTCGCAATAATTCCTATAGGTGAATCAGGATTTATTTCCTGTACGATACGGCGTATCATCTCAACTTCGCCTGCTTCTTTTACAAAAGAAAGAGCAAGGTATTCAAGGTTGTTTTCGATAGCGTAGCAGATATCTATCCGGTCTTTATCTGACAAAAAAGGTAGCGGGTAATTTACTCCCGGAAACGTAATATGAGCACGAGGTCTGAGTTCCGCGCTGTTGTCGATTGTTACAACAGCACCTGCCGGAATAATATCGGTTATGTGACCTTCAATGTATCCGTCCATCAGGAGAACTTTCTGATTTTCCTCAATCAAACCGGATACATATTCAAGCGTGAGTTTGAAGGCGGTCAGATTTTCGGGATTTTCGGGATTTTCTTCAGAACCACTAATCAGGATTTTCTCTCCTGTTTTCAAATGTACTGGTTCGGAATATCCTGTTAGTCGTAATTCTGGTCCTTTTGTATCGGCAATCATAGCGAGCGGTATGTTTAGTTCTTGCCGTAATTCTTTGATATGGCGGATAATCCCGGCTGCTTCATCTGCTGTCATGTGGGAAAAGTTGAGCCGGAAAACATCGGTTCCTTCTTCCAAAAGCCCTCTAAGAAAGGGTTTGTCACAGCGTAATTTACTGATTGTAGCAATAATCTTGGTCTTGGCGTTCATGGCTAAGGAATCCATTGTCACCTCCATTCTCAATATAATTAGTCGTACAACCTAAATATTGTGAGTCATTTGTTATTGTCAATGAGATTTGCGACTGGAAGTTAAAACCGCTCGTTTCTCGATTGATACTTTTTTGATATATCATAAAAGCAATTTGTGCAATTTTGATATACCCGCGGTGTACTTATTTGAAGGTGAAGCTCTGTAACATACGAGATAGACAGAAGATAGTAAATGATGTAACCATTGGCATAGCTGTTGCATTATATAAGGCGTAAGTTGAACAAAGCATAGAGTGAAGTTTTTAGAAACCCTTATGGGTTGAATTCTGTCTGGGGGGACAGAATAAGAAAAGACGGAGCAGACGCAATTAACTCAAATATTCATCTTTATCTGCTCCACAGACAAAACTAATAAAGGAGCAGTTATGAAAACCGCGTTACACATTCTGTTGATGATATTGTTGGCTTCTGCCATGTTCGCCGATACTAGCAATGAATCTCATACTACCACCGATGGTCTGATTTCCAATCAAGTGACAAGTATTTCTTTAACTAACACAGCCGCCTGGATTGGAACTGACTCAGGAGTAACCAAGATATCCGGGCTTCAAGACGCGCAATACGTGTACGAATCTTACGACAGCACCGACGGATTAGCAACTGATTATGTCTCGTGCATTTCTACCTGCTCGAATGACATCTGGATTGGTAGCGACAGCGGTGTAACTCATATTGATGAGACCGGACAACTGACTATTCAGTATTATACTACAACCGATGGACTTCTATCCTGCGATATTACCGCCTTAGGTCTGCATAACGGTTTTTTGTGGGTGGGAACCGATCAGGGACTCTGCAAAATTGATATTGTGGATGATGTTCCAACCAACGAAATCCGCGAAATTGTAGTAGATGCGAACAGCAACGATTTCATTCACAACCTGCCTTCAGGTTACATCACCGCAATCAGCTTTGGTGTCCTGAATAGCCAGTTTGTTGCCGCAATTGGCTCCCAGTCTGGTGTTTACATATTGAGCGGTGCCGATTTAAATCATATGGATTGTCTTCAGGATACTGATGGACTTATCTCGAATCAGGTATCCGCGCTTGCGTTTAGAAATAACAGATTGTGGATTGGAACTGATGCCGGAATCAGTATTCTCAGTGAATTAGGAAGTCAGTATTGTTTCCAGAATCTAACTTCTGCCGATGGGCTATCCTCTGATGCTGTATCATCACTCAGTATATATGGTGACAGAATCTGGGTTGGTACTGACAACGGACTGACAATGATAGCACCTGAAACAACACCTGTTCGCGATTTCGACTATGTTACTTATCTCGCGCCAAATGGACTGAATTCCAATACAATAACATCACTTGCATGTAGAAACGGAAATCTCTGGATTGGTAGCGATGCTGGAATAAATGTGTGGAATGTGGAGCAAACACCTAACGATCCAATCAATTTCTACCAGCATCCTGATGCTTATTTAGAGCAGAATTTTCCTAACCCATTTAACCCGGAGACAACAATTGGATTCAGCATTAAAAGTTCAGGTAACATTGCCATCACTATCTATAACACTAAAGGTCAGGTAGTAAAAAACCTGATTGATTCTTATCTTCAGGAAGGTACGCACCAGGTGGTTTGGAATGGTAAAGACTCGAATGGAAAAGCGGTTGCTTCCGGTGTTTATTTCTACGGTTTGAACTATGGAAGCTATACTAATCTGAAGAAGATGATAATGCTCAAATAGTCTCCCCAAACGAGACAGAGCT
>JAIOTM010000237.1 GCA_021106755.1 Candidatus Cloacimonadota bacterium
GCAAAGGTAATGTTCTATCTGATTTCGGAAAAATGGAAGAAGCACTTACTGCTTTCGAGACAGCTATTAAACTTGATCCAAAACTTGTTGCTCCCTGGAACGGCAAGGGCAATATTCTACGTAATCTCGGAAGAAAGGAAGAAGCACTTACTGCTTATGAAACAGCCATTGAACTGGACCCAACTTTCGGAGGTTACTGGTTCAACAAAGCATTATTGCTGGATGAAATGGGGCGACACGGAGAAGCCGAAAAAGCACGGCAAAAAGCACGAGAATTGGGATTTGATTGTTAGATTGGATTGTCTGAAGCAGGATTTGGGTAGGATTACCTCAAGAGCGATTGATTACAATCTTCTGATTAAAGATATTTGCAGGATTAAGAAATAACAGGCTCGAGTCGTAAGGACGCAGGACAACGACTCGAAACTCAAAGACTCGAAATCTCAGGACAATGCTCGACTCGACATACTTTTCGACTCGAAATCTCAGGATAATGCTCGACTCGACATACTTTATGAATCGAAACTATTAATAGTTACTCGTAAGTGTAGATGGTGGTTTCCGCGCGGACAAAAAACGGTTCATCAAACAGGAAACTATTGGCGTGTTCGATGTGTTCTTCGTGGAGGATACTGTTGCGATATTCCAGAATTCTGCGTTGTACAAAGTTTCCGCTGAGTATTTCTATTTGCACCAATTGCTTTCTGGCATTGTATCGTTGAATTCGTTTCTGAATCAGATTTCCTTGTATATCAAAACACGATTCAATGGAAATTTGAGCATCCGGGTCGATGTGATAAGAATGTTTCGCGCAGGGAAGCTCTTTACCATCATAGAATGTTTGCCAGCAGTCAGCACCTTCCTGTCGAAAGGACTGCTTTTGCAGAAGTTTTCCCTCACCTGATTCGTAACTGGCGATAATTGGTTCGCCACCGAAACCATACTTACATTCGAAAATTTTATAGGTTGTTTTTGTATAATTTTTGAAGAGCATGTTCGAGATGTTTCCTCTGGCATCTGGATTAATATGGCGTATCTCCAGCAGATGATTTCCGCGAAAACGTTCACGTTTCAGCGGATAGCCACGCTCATTATTCGTAATTTTACAGGTATAATTCGGCTTGTTTTCTTTATCCAGACGGGCAAACGAGGTGAGATAACCATGATAGTCATAATTATACTCACTCTTTTCCCTGCTGATAACAGAACCACTGTACGCCGAATGTACAATCCTGATAGTTTCAGTAGTAATCTTTGAAAAACGGTTGCCGGGATTGACTGGTTCCGCGGCAAACAGCAGACCCGCAATCAATACGGTAAGAAGCACAAAATAAGTACGCATCAGAAAGCTTCCTTAAACTGGAGATAGATTCCAGTTACGTTTTCATCGCCAGAAAGGTCATTCCATGTAAAATCAAGGCGAAGATGAATTTTTTTTTCGGGAACCAACGCGAAACGGAGACCAACGCCACCCGCGTTTTTCAGATTAGTAGTGGAGAGCAAGGCAAGTTTATCCGCGAGGGTAGCTGTTGCCCCGAAAACAGTTCCTTTTAATCTTCGCCAGATAGGAAAACGATATTCCAACTGAGCAATAGTCAGAATTTTGTCCCGGAATCGTCCAGCGTGGTAACCGCGAAAGATGTTATCATTTCCGATACCGGGTAATTGTAAAACAGGAGTATCACCATCTGCCAGTTTTGAAATACTTTGGAAAGCCAGAATATTCTCCCCGTACAATTGTACGAACTGTCGAAAGTCCAATTCGTGCCGTGAGTGGAGCTTATCGCTTCCGAGTTGTTTGAGATAGACAAGTTGTTTAAGTGTTATCATTGTTCCCGATGATGGATAAAACTCGTGGTCACGGGTATCATAGATTGCCGTGTAACCCAGCCCGGAACTCAGGGTAGAACCAGAACCATAAATGCCGGAATCCAGCATACCGCCAAGTTTCTTTTCGCTGATAGATTCTGAAACAAGTTTATATATCGGTCCCAGCCAAATCGCGGAGGATACTTTGCGAATACAGGATATTTCTACCTTAAAGCAGGTGTTTAGGTAATCTTCTTTGTTATCATATTCCGAATTTGTTCCAACTCCGTAAAAGCTACCGGGGTACTTTCTGACTACCAAATCAATACTGCTTTTCAGTCGCGAATTAAAATTATGCTCAATCTGAGTTGACATCAGAATGTGCTTCTTTGTAGTATAACAGCCTGTTGTCCAAATCTGGTTTGTGTTATTACTCGATTCAGTATTGTACAAGTATATAGCTGAAGCTCCGAATCCTGTGCCGGTATCCGAAGAATAAAAGATAACAGGCATAAGAAAAATATTGTTGTTTCTGAAAAAATTTCCAAATGCCGTGTTAGAAGAAAACAGCAGAAGCAATAGAAAAAAGTTAACCGGACGAATCAGAAGACGAAGACCCACAACAGAACACCTACGATAGTACCTAACATTACACTCAGCTTGAAAAAATCTCTGTAAAACTTCTTGTAGAAGCGTTTCTTAGAGCTGAGATGAAGATAGTAGCGACCATCACCCATTGATTCGAGAACGCCATTGCGGCGTAATCCTTTGAAGGCTTTATTTTTTGTTAATCCCATATCCATAAGCGACTGGGCTGTATGTTTATTTGTCGCACCTATTTTCTCAAAGAGGCTGATATATCTTTTCTGTTTTGGGAATTGAGAAAGAGAACTCATTTATTCTCCAATACTTTGCTCAATTTAAGTTTCATTTATGTTCCGGCACGGTAACGCATTCTGGTACCATGCTCCCAGGAAAGTCTTATCTCTGAGGAGCTTAGTTCACGGGGGAAGTAGGCACCGGAGATTTTTGCTTCGTGGATGCTGACTCCTTCGAGATTACAATGGCGCAGGTTGAGTCCTCGTAAGTCGGTATGTCGCATGTAGCAATTGGAAAAATCAAGTCCTTCAGTATTCAAACCACGCAAGTCAACATTTCGCAAGTTGCTACCGTGCAAATCGCATTTTTTTCCGTTTTTTCTTGCTTCGTTAAATTCTTCAATTTTACCCTGTCTCAATAACTGATACATCGGGTCGTCAATAACGAGTGGGGTAATGCTATTCATTGGATTGCTCCTGTTGTTTGTTGAAGATTTTCTCTATCGCTTTCTGGGCTTGTACGTGTCCGTTTCCTGCTGCTTTACGTATCCAGAATTCGGCTTTTTCTTTGCTTTCAATTACTCCCGTGCCAGTGTAGAACATAGTACCGAGGTTGAACTGGGCTTCTGGAACATCGGCACCTGCCGCTTTTTTATAGTACTTTGCCGATTTCTTCATGTCTATGGTTACACCTATACCATTGTAATAGCATCTTGCGGTATTGAACAAAGCCTCTGGATAATCCTGTTCCGCCGCTTTTTTATAGTAATCGAAAGCCCGACGATGATTCTGCTTGTAATAAACGCCATGTTCGTACATGAATCCGAGATTATTCTGGGCAGCCGGTTCTTCCTGAGAAGCCGAAAGCTCGTACCAGTAAGCCGCGTCTTTATGACTTCGGGGAATGGATGACTCGCCGTTGAAGTAGATTTCCCCCAGCTTGAACTGGGCTTCGGCAGACCCCGCCAGTGCCTCTTTCTCAAGTTCCTGAGCAGATTGCGCCATCAATGTAGAACATAATATCAGAATGATTAAGAGAATGAAGTAGCTATTTCGCATTTAATTTCTATTTAATTGTTCTAAGGGTTTCAATGGCATAAGCATGTTCTTGTTCGGCTGCTTTTGTCAGCCATTCAAGTGCCTTATCAACGTTTCTGGTCAGCCCTTTGCCGAGATAGTATTTTGTGCCGAGACGATATTGAGCTTCGGAAAATCCATTCGTTGCCGCATCGCGAATATATTGGAAAGAGCGCATATAATCCCGTGGAAATCCTTTGCCTTCTTCATACAACATACCAAGTCGGAACTGAGCTTCAGCATGATTTTGTTCAGCCGCTTTGCGATACCAGGAAGCTGCCGTGCGGTATTTTGCGTCAACTCCAATGCTTTCGTATATTTTGCCAAGTTGTACTTGAGCATCTGGATTACCCTGTCCTGCTTGCTCTTTAAGTGCTTTAAAATCCAATGCAAAGCCGGAAGAAAGGATAATCAGGCTGAAAATGAGCACTGTAATTGTCCGCATCAAAACTCCTTGTGCAAAACGTATGTTTACAAAATAACCGAATATCAAGACTGTGCAAAATTTTATAGCTATTTCAGCAACAACATCTTCTTAATATATGTTTCTCTATCTGTCGAGAGCCGATAAAAATAAACTCCAGCAGACACTTTCTCACCTTCTTCATTCTCACAATTCCAAGATTCCTCATAATAATTATCTGTAAGCGTACTGTCAATAAGCTTTTTTACTATTTCTCCCCTGATATTATATATGGCAAGTGTAACAGCTCCCGATTCCCTGAGTCGAAAAGTAATAACTGTCTCAGGATTGAAGGGATTGGGATAATTTCCTATTAAGCCGTATTGTAGCGGAATATCTTCTGGTTCATCACTCAGAACAAGCGTTTTGGATACTGTGTTGCTCAGAGTGTCGCGGGTGACGGTCAGCGTAATTGGGTAGGTTCCCGGCTCTGAAAATTGCCACCAGGTATTTTGAGTTATAGCGTCGGCAATACCATCCCCTGTAAAATCC
>JAIOTM010000117.1 GCA_021106755.1 Candidatus Cloacimonadota bacterium
CGATTGCTCCATTTCGCGACAATTGAGCGGCGTAAGAGATGCTTCTTATTGTAAACGACAGCTTTATTTGCTTTTTTGCGAATTAATCTACTTCTCAGTTTACTGTGAAGATCGATAGCGATATCGTATTTTTCAGCTTCCACAGTATGTAAATCTGTCTGGCTGTCTCCTGTCCACTCAAGTATATTATCGATATGTCCAAACGCCCGTACAATCGGCACGAAGGCAGGTTTAGTGATATAGTCAATTGTCGCGTCCGGGTAGAGTTCCTTTAGCTTGCGTGTCACTGGTTCGGTGAGAACTACATCCCCCAGCGAACTTAACCTGATAACAAGAATTTTCACTATATTCTGGCAACGCAAAAAACACGGTGTTCGTTTTCCGGTTCCGGCAGAGGGGTTTCAAGATCTCCAATTCTGGCAAAATGAATTTGGTTGAAACCGCATTCCATAAGCAGAGAACGAACTGTACTCAGAGGAAACATTGTGTTATAAACCACTTCCTCGAAACGCATATAAAGTCCATTGTCCTGCTTGATAAACCCATGATTTTTCAGCCAGGCCCGCTTTATTTCTTCATCGTAATAGCTACTCATAATTATCAGGCTTTCCTTATCTTCACGGATGCTGTGACTGTGCCAGCCCTGTCTTAAGCCTTTCTCAGTATTCATATCAAAAATGAACATACCTTCTCTCTCCATCAACCGGTAAACGGAAAAGAAGCAACCTCTCAGTTTGTCTATGTCTTCTAAGTGATTAAGCATATCGTAGGTCGCGGTAATCAGCGGGAAAGTTTGCCGCATTGAAAATCCGGCAGCATCAGCAGCAATAAATTCTGCTTTACCGCTATCCACAAAAGGTTTGCAGGATTCTCTGGCATGTTCAAGCATAGATTCTGATCTGTCAATTCCAATTACGCGGAATCCTTCGTTACAAAAATATTTTGCTAACCTTCCAGTTCCACAACCGACATCAAGCAGACGCTTTTGAAGTCCTTGTCCTTTTTCTTCAAAATAGTCACAGATAAGTGGGGCAACAACATCTGAGAATTCATTCCATTTCCGGTCGTACACTTCGGCAAAAGAGTTACGGTAAGCTTGCATAGTCAGTCCTTTCGTTTTTTTATAATTTCAGGTATATGAGCAATAACTTCATCAATTTTAGCTGTTTCCTTTCCCCCAGCCATAGCCATGTCCGGTCTGCCACCGCCTTTGCCCCCCAGCATCTTAGCAGCCTTGTTAACAATCTCACCAGCTTTGTATTTGTGGGTAAGGTCATCGGTAACGATTGTCAGTATCGAAACTTTCCCCTTAATCTCCGCGGCTAAAACTCCAATCCCCGATTTCATTTTATTCCTGAGTTGGTCTCCGATATTCCGTAATTCACCAGTGTTGGCAGCCTTTATTTTACCTGAAACCACTTGAACGCCATCTACATCTGTCGCGGAAGCAATCATCTCTTCAAGATGATTTCCAGCAGCTTTAAGCCGTGTACTATCTAACTCGCGGTTGAGTTGTTTATTTTCGTCCAGAAGCTTGTTCAGTCGTTCAATAAGTGAATGCTCCTGTATATTAAGAAGCTTCAAAATCTCGCTCATCCTGTCTTGTTGGTCTCGCACAAACTTTTCGACTGCAACTCCCGTAATTGCTTCTATCCGGCGAATACCAGCGGCACTCGAAGTTTCCGTCATGAGTTTAACAAGGGCAATCCCCCCTGTATTTTGCAGGTGGGTTCCACCACAAAGCTCCATCGAAAAATCCCCAATTGAAACAACCCGAACACTATCGCCATATTTCTCACCGAAAAGAGCGGTTGCTCCAGCTTCTTTAGCAGCTTTAACAGACATTGTCTTTGTTTTTACAGGCAAACAGGCACGTGACTGACGATTAACAATATCTTCCACCATTTCCAGTTCTCGCTGAGTAAGTGCCCGATAATGTGTAAAATCGAAGCGAAGATAGTCGGGGTGAACCAGCGATCCTTTCTGCTGAACATGGTCTCCTAACACTTGCCTTAACGCCTTATGCAACAGGTGAGTGGCAGTGTGATTCGCGGCTATTTTATCGCGGTGTTCTGTATTGATTTTCGCGTTCATTGGATTGTGGTTAATTTCTCCCTGCTCCACAACACCGAGATGTACATAATCATCGTGTACTTTCTGAACATTTACTATAACTATTCTGCACTCAGGATTAGATATTGTACCTACATCTGCTACCTGCCCGCCCTGTTCAGCGTAGAAAGGAGTTTTATCCAGCACCAGCCGGGTGTTGTTATTATCATCAATAGTGTATTTTAATACGCGGCAGGCTGTTTCGGTTTGGTCGTATCCTACAAAAGTGGTCTCACCCTCTGCGATAGTTATCCAGTTGATGTCTTCATCACCCATTACAAATTTACCCGCTTTACGGGCACGTTGTTTTTGCTGTTCCATTTCTTTATGGAATCCTTTTTCATCGACACCACAGCCGTTTTCTTCGGCAACAATCCGCGTAAGATCGGGGGGGAATCCATAGGTATCATATAGCTCAAACATAGCTTTTCCATCAA
>JAIOTM010000082.1 GCA_021106755.1 Candidatus Cloacimonadota bacterium
AAGGAGTGTAAATTGAAAAAAAATTTTTTAGCAAAGAAATTATAGAGCTTTTCTCAGGATTTGAATCTGTCATGTCATCTGCATTTTCAGTCAATTGGTATTCCTCATATTTAAATCAAAGAAGATATAATTATAATGACACCTTAGTATAATAGAGAAGTAAATAAATGTTTTGAATAGTTTCGTTTTCTGTGTAGTTCCCGAATGTTTAAATATAACTAAATATCCTGGTTTATGCTGTATCTTGCATCCTCAACTGCTTCCCATGAGCCTGCTGTTGGGATTAGGAATGAAAAGTTCATTATGAACTGGGTTATCATGAATGATAACAGGGTTTTTCCTATTTTTGGTATGATTAAGGGTATTATGAATCCCAGATACCACAGGTTCTGTAGAACAATAAAGGGGTAAACGAGAACCAGAAACAGGACAATTATTGGAGAGATGATATGTGTCAGGAGTGCATACGGATAGATGATCTTTCCAAAATGGCCTTTTCCAAGCATATCAAGATTGTCTAAGTATACTCTTCTTAGCCCGTTTATTCGTTTCATTTTCTGGATGATGCGCCCTTTCACACTCAACGGGACACGTTCGTATACAATGGCTTTGGATTCGTACACCACACGATAACCCAATCTGATGATCTTGAACAGCATGTCCGAATCGTCTGCATAGGCATCGGGGTCGATCTTTATTTTCTTTAGCAGGTCGGTTCTGAATCCCATCAACGGACCGTTGCATACGGAAACCGATTGTATTTTGCTTTCTCCGAGCCTCCATACATCAAAGAAAAAACGATACGACTCTTCCTGTGATTGGGACTGTCTTACTTTGTCTGAGAGAATGATGATCTTACCTGTGGCTCCCCCAATATCAGGGTCTGCAAAGTTTTTTGTTAGCTGCAACAAGGAATTTTCTTTCAGCAGGGCATCAGCATCGGATATTATGGTAATTTCACTTTCGAGTAAAGGGAATATCCAGTTGAGGGCTCTTGCTTTTCCTTTACCACCCTGGTTTTCGATCACACTGGCATTTAATGATGTTTGTTTTATTGATTCTGATGAAATGATGTTTGATTTGTCAGTAGAATGGTCATCTAAAAATATAATTTTTAATTTTTCTTGGGGATAATCGAGTTTGGCGGTGTTTTCGATCTTTTCTTTTATCACTTTTTCTTCATTGTACATCGGGATGATGAGGGTTACTGTGGGGAGATGATTGCTTTTTGACATTTCCTCTTTTTTTCTGGAATATATGTACATAAGTAGGGTATATGAAGAAAAAAGGATTATTTCAAATGCGAACAGTGTTTGCCAGGTCGATAATATATTGATCATTCCTATTTGCATTTTATCAGAACCGGATTATTGTGTTTGCAGACTTTGAATGTTAGCATCCTATTCAAACGATGCGCTTTTCATTTTCAACATCTGTGGTATTTTGTACCTTAACACTACATAGGCACAGACCGCAGCACCAAATAAGAATTGAACAATATTATAATTGGACGAAAGAATCTTCAATTCTTCAAGTTTCATCTTATCCATCATTTTGCAGCTCATGCCGCCATCGCGGTATATTGCAAATATCTCATCGGCGTATACGAATTTATCCGGGTATTTTTTGATAGATTTTATTATAAACTCATGGTCAGATGCCAGTTTGAACGAAGTAGAGAACATCCCGATCTCATCAAAAAGAAAGCGTCTGACAAAGAGCGCCTGATGACAGATATGGCGGTATAGCAGCTTATTGGGTGTAACCTTACAGCCTCGAACGAGTTTGTCCTTCCTGTAATCATACAATACCTCTACGTTCCCATAAACACCATAAACGTTGTTGCCTGAAAACCTGTCAACAACGTTCTTGATAACATCTTTATAGTATAGTAGATCACCTGAATTTAAGAAACACAATATTTCTCCTGTAGAGTGGACGATTCCTTTATTCATCCCATCATAGACGCCACTGTCAGGTTCACTTATCCACTTTGCAATACGGTTTTCATATTTTTTGATGATATTAAGTGTCTCATCTTTCGAGTCACCGTCGATGATGATGTATTCAATGTTGGGATATGTCTGTTCGACCACGCTCTGAATGGTCTGTTCTATGGTGTTCTCAGCATTGAGGCAAGCTGTGATGATCGAGACGATCGGTTTTTTGTTTTCACTGATAATGTTGACAGGTTCGTTATCCATTTTCACTACCCTTGTAAATGGCTCTTATACCACTCATATGCCTGCCCAATCCCATCCCTAAGCAAAATATTCGCCTTCCATCCAATCCTATGTAATCTGCTGACATCCAGCAATTTCTGCGGCGTCCCATCAGGTTTTGTGGTGTCATACACGATCTCCCCCTCGTATCCAATGATATCCTTGATCAACTCAGCCAGCTCAAGGATCGTTAGATCTTCGCCAACCCCGATATTAACAAACTCCCCGATATCCGCAGCATCATAGTTCTCCATTAAATACACGGATGCATCTGCCATGTCATCCACATGCAGAAACTCACGTCTGGGCGCCCCAGTGCCCCATACAACGACCTGCGGTTCATTGTTCATCTTAGCCTCATGGAACTTGCGTATTAGCGCTGCCATAACATGCGACGTCTCGGGGTCATAGTTGTCACCAGGTCCATACAGGTTGGTAGGCATGACTGAAATAAAGTTCGTCCCGTACTGCTGGTTGTAATGCTTACACATCCGTATTCCTGCGATCTTTGCCACTGCATACGCTTCGTTAGTGACTTCAAGTTCGCCTGTTAGGAGGTATTCTTCTTTTAGCGGCTGCGGCGCAAGTCTGGGATATATGCATGATGAGCCGAGGAACAGCAGTTTCTTCACGCCGTGTGTGTATGCTGCATGGACGACGTTGGCTTCGATCATGAG
Source organism: Candidatus Cloacimonadota bacterium (assembly GCA_021106755.1). GTDB lineage: Bacteria > Cloacimonadota > Cloacimonadia > Cloacimonadales > JAIOQZ01 > JAIOTM01. The sequence continues at coordinate 2,900 of JAIOTM010000082.1, forward strand.
GTTGTCATAGATGAACTCTGCCGTATATGTGCTGTTTGCAAGGATGCCGCCAACCTTTGCTGCTGCTAAGAAGACGTATTCCGGTTTTTCGGTTTCGAAGAAGTTGTTTACTGCTTGCTGATTTGTAAGGTCGAGCTCGGAGTGGGTGCGGGTTATGATGTTATGGTAGCCTTTGGCTTCGAGGTTACGGAGGATGGCTGAACCAGCCATGCCGCGGTGGCCTGGGAGGTATATTTTCAAGTGGTGGTTCATTTATGATCTCCAATTAATCTTAGTTATCTTTTCATTATATTGAAGGTATTCACTTGATGTTATATTTTTGATCCAATCATTGTTGGATAAATACCAGTCGATTGTTGTTTCGATTCCATCTTCAAATGTCCATTTTGGAATCCAACCGAGTTCGTTTTGAATTTTTGACGCATCGATTGCGTATCTTCTGTCATGTCCTGCTCGGTCATTTACAAACTGTATGAGGTTTTTAGACGATCTATCTGGAAATAAATTTAATTTATCGTCCATGGTCTCACAGATAAAGTTTACAATATCAATATTGGTCCATTCGTTATGGCCACCAATATTATACGTCTCACCTTTATCACTTTTATGGAACACAGTATCAATCGCTTCACAGTGGTCAATAACATACAACCAATCACGGATATTCAAGCCATCTCCGTATATGGATATGTTTTTCCCTGAAATTATATTGGATATAGTAAGTGGAATTAGTTTTTCAGGAAATTGATATGGTCCGTAGTTATTTGAGCAGTTTGTAATAACAGCATTGAGTCCATATGTTTTTACATAAGCCCTTACAAAATGATCACTGCTGGCTTTTGAAGCCGAATAAGGTGAATTTGGTGAATATCTAGTAGTTTCAGTAAAATATCCCTCGTTACCTAGCGAGCCATATACTTCATCGGTGCTCACATGATGAAACCTGCAATTGAAACCATTGTCATGATGTTCTCTTACCAATTCTAATAGATTGAACGTGCCAATGACATTTGTTTGTACAAATTTTACAGGATTTTGTATACTTCTATCGACATGACTTTCGGCTGCTAAGTGTATTATTCCGTCAATTTGATATTTTTCGAAGACGTGTTTTAATGATTGGAAATCTGCTATATCTATATTTTCAAAAAAATAGTTTGTTTTATCCTCCATATCAACTAGGTTCAACAGGTTTCCGGCATAGGTTAGGCAATCCACATTGATGATATTGTAATTTTTGTACTTATTGACCATATATCTTACAAGATTCGAACCAATGAATCCTGATCCACCTGTAATTACAATATTTTTCATGTCAATATCTCATTATTGTTGTTATTCAAAATTTCATTAGCCTCATTTATTGATTCAAAAGTTCCAGCGTCGGTCCATTTGCCTTTTACGACATCATATTTCAATTCGTTTAATTTGATGTAGGCATTATTTACCGAAGTAATCTCAAGTTCTCCACGTCCAGATGGCTTTAAATTCTTTATGATGCTGAATACTTTATTATCATAGAAGTACATGCCCACAACTGCGAAATTCGTTTTTGGATTGTTGGGTTTTTCTTCGATGCTCAAAACATGATATTCGTCTAAAGCTGCAATTCCATATCGTTCAGGATCGCCGACTTCTTTTAAAAGTACCCTTGCGCCATCTTTTTGTTTTAAGAAATTATCTTTATATGGTTTTATAGTATATTCGAAGATATTATCGCCTAATATTACTGCTATACTTTCACCTTTTGCGAAATTTTCAGCGAGGGCTAAAGCCTGAGCGATTCCACCTGCTTTTTCTTGCACTTTGTATGTAAGATCACAACCAAACTCTTCACCACTCCCTAGCAAATTTACTACATCGCCCATGTGTTCTTTGCTTGTGACCACAAGGATCGATGTTATATCTGCTGAGGTGAGTTGTTTTAATGAATGATAGATCATTGGTTCTTTACCTATCGGCAACAGGTGTTTGTTTGTGACTCTCGTCAATGGATATAACCGTGTGCCAGTTCCGCCTGCAAGAATTATTCCTTTCATGTTGATTTATCCTTCTAAGTTATTAACTCATTTAAACTATTCATAAAGATCTCTGCAATATAATCTATTTCTGTTTCGGTTATATATGGGTGCATAGGCAGGGACAATATGTTATTAGTGAGAGTCTCTGTAACTTGTAACTCATATTTTTTGTATTTATTAAATGAAGTTTGATTATAAATTGGAATCGGGTAATGAATCAAGGTTTGTATTCCATTGTTTTCTAACTTTTTAATGAGGTAATCTCGTTTATCATTAAATAATCTGACAACAAATAGATGATACGCTGGTTGAACTTTTTCATGAGCAACCTGATACTGTACTGGTATGTCCAATAAATCGATATGATCTATGTATCTTTTAGCAATTCTTGCTTTTGAATCATTCCATTCATCGATATATTTTATTTTTGCATTTAATATCGCAGCTTGTATTTCGTCCAGCCTACTATTTGTGCCATTTTCTGCATCTACAATATATTTTGAACTTTGTCCGTAATTTCGTAGTTTCAGCAATTTTTCGTATTTGTCGCGGTCTTTGACAAATATGGCACCACCATCACCGCATGCGCCTAGATTTTTAGTTGGGTAAAAACTAAATGCACCATAATCTCCAATAGTTCCCGCTTTCATATTGCCATACATTGCACCTGTGGCCTGTGCAACATCTTCGATTATTGTCAAGTTATGTTTTCCAGCAATATCACAAATTTCATCCATATTTGCACAAAAACCATAAAGATGGACTGGGAGAATAGCTTTTGTTTTTGCTGTTATCAGTTCCTCAATCAAATTTGTATTAATTAACCATGTTTTATCATCCACATCACAGAA